>NZ_CP058215.1:601100-901651 GCF_013388255.1 Methanolobus zinderi | reverse complement strand
GTCCTTACATAGAACTTGGTGGGCTGTATGTTCTCACAAAACAGTTTCCTGGAAGGGTTCTTACACTCCTTCAGTTTTTCCAAGAATCCCGTATACTCCACCGCAGCACGACATAGAGGGATTACCCTCCTCGGACCTACATGGAATTTCTGGTCCTTTGTCCATATATGACTGTCACCACCTGTTGCGGATGTTTCCATCCTGATGGCTTTGACCATGGTCTTCCAGCCACCTACGACAGCACCCTGACTGCTCAATTCAGGTATACCGTTTTTGATAAGAGCCACATCCGTACTGGTACCACCGACATCTATCATCGCACAGGTGTCATACTTTGTGAGATATGCGGCTCCGACCAGACTGGCAGCCGGGCCTGAGAATATAGATTCGATAGGTCTCTCAAGGGCCTCTTCCATGCCCACCACCGAGCCGTCACATTTGAGCATAAGCAGATTGGCATCAATACCCCTGGATTTGATATCCTGCATAATTGACTTGATGAAGCGATGTGTTATCGGCAAAAGCTGGGCATTCAAATAAGCGGTGATGGACCGGTCATAAGCACCCACTTCCTGAGATAACTCATGTCCGCAGACCACCGGCAGTCCAGTGAGATCACGTATGATTTGTTTTACCCGCAATTCATGCTCTGAATTCCTGTTACTGAAAAAGGATGAGACAGCAAATGCGGAAACCTGGTCCTTGATCTCCATGGCAAATCTTTTCACACCTTCTTCATCAAGGGGAGCAGACTCTTCCCCGTTACTTGTGTGACCACCGCTCAGCTGCACATAATATTTTGCGGGAAATCCTTCCTCAGGGATAACATAGTCTCCAACAAGTATCACACCAACAGGAAAACCTGTGTCTTCAAGTATGGTATTTGTGGAAAGCGTTGTTGAGACGGAAACCAGTTTTACATCTTTCACACATTCGGGCTCAAGTTCGTCGATGGCTTTCTTTATACCACCGATCGGGTCGGGATAGGTGGTCAGCACCTTCGTGCTATCAACGATCGCTCCATCCGAATCACGGACTATGACCGCATCGGTAAACGTTCCACCAGCATCGATTCCCAGACTGTATTGCATATCGGTTCACTCCTGGAAAATAAAGATAAAATTTACTAATTAATAGTGTAAAAAACAATGGTTTTGCAATATTTAAGCATTACCATACTATGTAGCAGGGTATAAGAAAAGAACAGAAACCGGAATTTAAACGTAAATTCAATAAAAAGAGTAAGTAGCAGGCATTAAGCCTGCACTTGTTTTAAATTTATTTTGCTGGTATGATGAGTGATCTCTCACCAGCAGGCTCGAACTCTCTGAGAGCTCCTCTGCCGAACTCCTTCCTTGGTGCGGTGAAGTCAAATGGCAGGAGGTTGTCTGCGAAAGCGACCTTGATCAGTGGGTTGACTGCGAATGCGTCTCCACGTCCTGCGTGTGCAGAAGCTGCAATAGCTGTGTAACCACCCTGGTGACCTACGTTCATTGCGTAGTTTGGATAGTTTGGTCCACGGAGTTCAACTGCCAGACCTTCGTCGGACTGGTAGGAGAGTACGTTTGTAGCACCACACTGGTCCTGCAGGTCGTATCCGAAGAAACCGAGTCTTCCGAGTGCTTCCTTGTGCAGGTACATTGAAAGGTACCATCCGGACAGACCGGCGTTTCCGTTTCCGGTTGCAATTGATACTGCGGAACCTGCTGCTGCGGAAAGGCTGGTTGCTCTCTGTGATCCACCGAAGTGGTCTTCGAGGGTTGTTGGGTACTTCTCGTAGTTCTCGAGACCGTAGATTGTGGACTCTGTTGCGATGTCCTTTACTACATCGAGGTTTGCTGCGATCTTGTTGTCTTTACCCTTGTTTGCTGCACCATCGTACTTGTCGTTGATGTAGTCAACGTTGTAGTAGAGGTTGTCATCAAGGATGTTGTTACAGTATGCTGCTGTTGCGTACTGGGTGAAACCTACACCACCGGACATGTATGATCCTAGCCAGATCTGGTCGTAAAGCATACATCCTGCACCGACTACTTCAAGAGCTACGTGTGCTGGGTCCTCTGCGTCTACACGGCTTGTCTGTACGATATCTGCCATGTGACCGAATGGAATTCCTCCAGGCTCGTTTGGTGCACGTGCACGTCTTGCTGGAAGCATGTCACCCATCTGGATAACACCAGCGTGCTTTGCTGCATATGAAAGGTCAGCTACTGCTGCTTCACCAGCACACATGCTGTATGCTGAAATGAATGACATACCGACCTGCATAGCCATCCACCTGCTTGTCTGACCACCGTCTGTGGTTCTGCTGACAATGGTTGGGATGTGAGCTGCCTGCCATGATGTCTTGCCTATTGCTTCCTTGATCTGCTCTGCCTGCTCTTCTGGGAATTCCTTGTTGATGTCAATAAGGAACTGGCTGTCGATCTCGTCTGCGAGTTCATCGTCACCGGTGAACATCTTGACGTAACAGTCATCTACAAGAGCTGGGTGTGTCTCGACCATGTGTTCCTGGACAACTGCTCCACCAGGAAGTGCGTGGTTGAGTGTCTCAAGGTAGTGGTTGATTGTTTCTGGTGTGACCTCGATACCGAGCCTCTTCTCGAGTGTCTCGTGTGCAAGGTCCATACCGACAACGATACTCCTTCTGATGTCATCCCACATCTGCTGCATTGCAGAGTTGTTGACGTAGTGAAGGTCATCGATCTCGACCATCATGTCTGTACCGGACAGGAATGATGGGGTAAGTGCTCTCTGACCGAGTGGGATACCACCACAGTGCATCATTGGGTTGTAACCGACAAGTCCTCTCTTCTTTGCAAGTTCTGCACCTGCCTTTTTCATCTCTAATTTTCTAGGGTTCTGATCGACACCAAGCCTGTAGTATTTTACATGCTTGTCTGTGATCTCACCGCCTTCCATCTTGTTGGTACCATGTTCTTTAGTGAACTTGATCTCCATCTGTTTTGCAAATTTCCTCTGTCTGTCATCTGCCATTATAATCACCTCAGTTCTCTGGCTTGAAGCCGTAGATGGTTCTCTGGTCAAATACTCTCTGGACCCACTCAATGACTTCGTCGTCGTCCCTGAATGCAACGTTGTCAACACGGTAGATTGTTGTCCTCTTTGCTGCTTCCTCTTCGGACATTGGCTTTCCGAGGTTGACCTTCTTGTCGATTGGTCTTCCTACCTGGTCCTTGTGCATAATGATGTTGTCGCCTTCTTTTCTTACCCTCTCGAGCATGTCGAACATTACACCGTCTTCAGGAAGCCTGAGTGAGTGACCGTGTACTGTTGCGCCCCTGAGGCCAGCGAGTGCCGGACAGGTCATTTCAGTCTCGATCTGGAACTTTGCAAGTTCTTCCATGTCCCTCTCACGAGCTTCAACTACCTGACGACCGGAAAGTGTACCTGGGTCGACACCTCTGAAGTTGATTGCTGCTGCGTAGGATCTGAAGTATGGGGTTGAAGGTGCGTTGTACATTGAGTCAACGAACTGTACGTACCTTACCCTGTCACCGGCCTTTGCGCCTGGTGTTGGCTCTACCAGTTCCCTGATTGAGTCTTCCGGTTCACCCATTTCTGCAAGAGGTGGGTGTGTGCTTGGGTAGTCACTGCCTGGTGCACGGTGACCAAGTATTAATGTCAGGTCTTCGTCGGAAATGTCTCTGAGCTTCTCGACCTTTCCTGACATGTGTTTCCTTCTGTTTTCTGCAACGGATGTTGCTCCTGGATAATATTGTGGTTCATATGCCATAATTAATCACTCCTGATTCTCTAATGATCTCATTGTGGTTTTCACGGCTTTCACGAGCTCGTTCAGCTTTTCCCTTGAACATGATTCTCCTCGTGTCACTCCGCTCACAATTTCCATCACCCTTCCTTTGGTTAAAATATCACTTTCCTGTGGTTTTACAAGCCGTGTCTTTACTCCTGCCATTGCAAAATCCTCGAAATCTACGGGGATCTGACAAACAACTACTGCAGGGACACTGGCTTCTTCAAGTATCGCCTTAACCTTCCGTACTACATGTTCCCTGATGTTCCCTGTGTGGATAACGGCAACCTTGTGCCTGTTAATCTGTGCTATCTCTTCAGGGTTGATACCGAAAGAGCCCGAACCCATATTGGTGTCCGGAACACCTGAACCGGTGCTTAGCACAAGCACACTGACCTGGATCTCCTCTCTGCGCATCCCGTATGTTAGTTCACAAACGGGTTTTGTTATATGTCTTCTTCCGGGACTCATTGCAACTGCAATCACATCGGCTCTGCCGGTCTCGGAAAGAGTTCCTCGCTGTGCAAGTCCTCCTCCTCTGCCAAGGCCCATGCCGTGTCTGCAGTCTACAACCTGTGTTTCCCGGTCAAACATAATTATTCATCCAAAAAGTCAGGTTTGAGGATACATACAGGATTATGTTTCAGTTTTCCCTTGGGATCGGTCATTCCCAGCATCAGAGGATCTGCACCAGGCCCGCGTTTTGCGTAGTCTGTCACAGTCTGTTTTGTAGGAATGAACTGACCTTCCCTGAACTCAAATGAGACCGGAAGGATATTTTCACAAACTTCCCTGACCTGCTCCTTTACATCGACATCGATGACTTCCATACGGATGCCACCGACATAAACGGCAAGTTCCATAGCCTGCCCTGCAACCTCAATTACTGTTTTCCCTAGATGATGCACAGGTTCACCCTTTGCAGGTCCGTACGGGACAGTATCGGGAAGTCTGGGCCCATGGACAAACAACCTTGTAACACCGTTGATATCAGCGATTGCGTTCAACAACTTCTGGGCTGTTTCCGGTTTGAGCAGTCTCGAAGGGAATATTTCAAGCTGCACACAGTTTGTGTCTGAAGAATTTACCATTTGTAATTACCTGTGATATTTTAGGAGGGTTTTGTGTCTTAGAGAGCTCCTGCCACTGCTTTGATTGGCTCCTTGAACTCTGGAATTGATCCGAATACGCTGCCGACAAGTCCTGATGTCTTCTCGATTGAGAACATCTGTGTGCCTGCGTCAAGTGAGACTGCTGCACATACACAAGGAATTGCGAAACCTCTGGAGTGCCTGGTTACAACGTGGTTACCGTTGAAGATACCTGGTCCACCGCCACCGTAGATAGAGTGGCTGAAGAATGAGAATCCTACTGCAGTACCCTGTGCCCTACCCATGTCACAGCCTGGAAGACCTGTTTCCTTCTCAAGCATATCGTTGAAGTAGAGGATGGTTGATGATACGTTCTGAGCTGCCCTGCCTGCACCACAGTTTACCATGGTTGCTGCAAGCTGACCGACTGCTGCGCATGCATTCCACATGGAAACGTCGTTTGCCTTGTAGAAGTTGTATCCGGATGGTGCTGTCTTGTCAACTGATATGATACCAGCTTCAAGAGCTCTGTCTACTGTAGACTCGATCACACTGCCTATTGTACCGTTCTTACCGTTCTCCTTTACGATGTCGTAAACGAAGTTGTTTGCGTTAAGACCCTGGTATGCAAGACCGAGTAACTGGTGTCTCTCGAATGGTCCTACAGCGTTACCCATCTCGTACATACCTACCTGCTCGAAGATGGATGAAAGTGCTGCTGCATTAATTGCCTTCTTTCCGGTAATTGCTGCGATGTGGTTTGTTGTGATGTTCCTCAGTGAGTAACCAAGACCTTCGTTCTTCTGTGGGATGCTGAGAATGGATGCGATGTTACCACCGGACATGTCCATGGTCTGTGGGTAGCTTCCCCATACAGCGGACTTTACGATTGGTGCATCGAACATGTCAGTGTTGAACATGTCAATGATTGTCTGGACAACAGCTGCACCTGTTACTGTACTTGCGGATACGAAGTCAGCACCTACCTGTGATCTTACACTAGGTACCTGTACAAGAAGCTGCTTTCCACCACCAAGCTCCTTTACATTGGTGTCGTCGCCTTCGTCTACACTTACGAGATCTGCTACAGCATCCTGAATTGCACCGGAGTTGCCGACAATATCATAGTCAAGTTCCCTACCAAGGATCTTTTTCTTTGCTCCACCCATGGAACCTGTCTTGAGTGCTTTCTCGATTCCTGCGAGATTGACTGCAACAGTTCTCTTGGTGTCTTTAATGATATTTTGTATCGCTGTGTTTCTTGTTGGCGCAATATCCATAAGATCGACGCCGCTTTCCAACAGTTTACCTCTGTCGTCGTAGATGTCTATTTTATCAGACACTTATATTTTCCTCCTATGTTTCTATACAGAAATAACCCTCCTGGAACCGCACATCCTAGGCAATGATAAGCAATTGCTCTGTACCACATCACATGTTATGTACGCAAAACTTTCCAGTGGGAATTCTCGGGAGTATTAAGTAACGATGATGTTTAAACCTTTTGCATCATGCCAGGCAAAGTTCAGTAACCGCCGATGACGGAATTAATTTTTTCAATAAAATAATTTAATATGATGGCAAAGGCATGACGGAACTTCGAATCATTTTCAGATGATACCTGTTTGCCACAAAGACTTAAGTAAGACATACATTATGTAAAAACCATTATGGAAATCACGGCAGACGTGGGTGGGAATCCAGGCATCGACTGCAAGGGATTCTGCACCTATTGTTATTTTAAGAAGGTAAAGGAAGTACAGCCTTTTGGTTGCAAATACTGTTTTCCCTTCCAGAAAGGTTGCGATTACTGCACAAGAGGTGTAAAGGAAGCCTATTCAGGATTCAAGCCTGCACAATACGTATTCCAGGAAACCTACCAGAAGATCAATTTCAGCTCAGGGAAGATCGATAAGATCACCGTCAGTGGCGGAGGGGATGTCAGTTGCTATCCCGAACTCATGCCACTTGTTGCCAACCTTGCACAGTTCGGCCTGCCCATTCACCTTGGATACACCAGTGGAAAGGGATTCAGTGAAGGCAATGAAGCAGAGTTCTATGTGAACTATGGTGTGACCGAAGTAACATTCACAGTATTTTCAACTGACCCTGAGATCAGAGGAAAATACATGAACGATCCAGAACCCGAGGCATCCCTGCAGGTCCTAAGAGATTTCTGTGCAGAATGTGATGTCTATGCTGCCGTTGTGGTGGTACCGGGAATAAATGACGGGGCAGTGCTTGAAAAGACACTTGATGACCTTGAAGAAATGGGTGCAAAGGGAACTATACTCATGCGTTTTGCCAACAGCCGGGATGAGGGACTTATACTTGAAAACTCACCGATAATGGAAGGTATAGAGACACACAGTATCGAGGAATTCACCGATATCGTCCATAGGGCAGCGGAAAAATACAACATGAGGATCACAGGAACACCCCTTGAGGACCCGCTTATCGGCTCACCCTTTGCCATCAGGAATGAAAAAGAAGCACTTGCCAGACTTCCAGAGGTCACCAAGGAAGCTACCTTGCTTACAAGCAGGGCTGCGGCTGACAGGCTTGCAACTGTGTTCGAAAAACTGGGTAGTAACGTCAATGTCGTACCTGTCGGAAAGGATATTGGCTGCCTGATGACAATCGATGACCTGCAGGAACTTGACCTGACCGATGTCAGGGAAACTGTCATACTTCCCGGCAGGGCATTTGTGCACGATCCCGAGGCAAAGAAGGTGCTCTCGCGTGACGGCGTGGACAGGTTCGTTCGCAGGGGACCGGATATGCTTTCCTATGACGGGGAAATGTCCATAGGAATGACAAAACAGGAAGTACTTGAATTTGAAATAGAGCAATTCACCGAGCTCATACAGGGAATAAACGCATACGGACTTGAATCCGAATAAAGGTGTTACATAAATTCCATCAGATCCATCTGTTTGGCCTTGTCGTTCTCGAAAAGTGACTGAATGTCAAGGCCTATCAGATCTATTCTCTGCTTGGTGTAATTGGAAACATTATATTTTTTCGCAACCAGCTTGGATACCTCAAGGTATTTCTTGACAGCACCTTCGTGAACGGTAAGGATTACCTTACCACCGCATTTCGGACAGATTCCTGTCAGAGGAGGTCTTCTGAACTTAGCCGCACATTTGAGACACCTGGTCCCCTGACGTGAGAAAGCCCGCAGATTTCCGAACATGTCAGGAAGGAAATGCGAGATAAGCACCCTTTCAGCAACATTGGGAGCATCAACAGCACGTATCTTATCAGCAAGCGCAAGCTGGGCATCCATCTTTTCCACCATGCTTCCCAGTGTCTTATAGGCACTGTTCAGCGGCCCGGCTGCAATATCGGAAGTATGGTGTGTGAACATGAAATTATCATACTGCAGGGGCGTACCAAGTCTGCCGCTTACCAGGTCGATCTTTTCTTCAAAATCCTTGGGGTTGGTATATTCCAGCGTTGCCTCATAGAACTCCAGTGGATAGTGATCACAAACATCGATATTGTGTGCTTCCTTATCAACCTCGCTGGGATCTATCCTGGTCGTGAGCACAAGGGGTGCGTCCATTTTCCCTCCCCTCTTCTCGGGAAGGTAATCACGGGAGAAGTTGAGCAGGCCGTCAAGTAGCAGCATGACACAGTCCTCATCCCCGTCACAGTTACGCCTCTTTGCAGCATGGAAGAAAGGATGAGCATATCCCACAGATGCCTTGGTAAAACCGACAAGTCTTCCGAGTACACCTGCCGATGTATGCGGCGCAAGTCCCATGAGCATGGCACCTACCATATCGTCAACGGTCTTTGCATTGTAATATGGCTCCTCACCGTAGTATTTGACCAGAAGATCGTCAATGTACTGCATCGTCCGTAAAAGATATTCGGCACAGTTATGTGAAACAACAAGATCCTGTACTTTAAGGCATATTATCTGGTCGTCACGCTCCAGCGGATTGCCATAGATATCCTCGGTATAGCCTATCTCCTTTAGTTTTGATACCGGTACACTCAACTCGTCGGGACGGATGTGTGTCAGAGGGATATCCGACATATCATATCTGACCGTACCATCCTTGAAGGTGAACAGCTTGTATTTTGCCCTGAGTATGCCCTTCTCAAGAGGTTCGGGTGTCATGTGCCTTGACATCATGCGCTTGACGCCCTTGAGTTCTATATTATCCCTTTCGCCCAGTTTCTGGAAGGCCTTCTGGTAAATTGTCTTGAAATCAAGGTTCTGCATCTTAACACAGGTGGTCTTGGTTCCGCATTTTGGACATTCTTCCTTCTGTACTGCGATACCGCATCTGGGACAGGACAATCTGGGAACAGTGAATTCCCCGCAGTCACACCTGTGTTCATAGCTGTTCTGTCCGCAGGAAGGACAGATCCTGTTGCCGATCTCAACACGGATATGACCGACCTTGCCATTCATGGAAGATTTATAAGAGGCTGCTGTCTCCATTTTTCTGGTATTTCCGCCGGCCTCACCTATGGGAAACAGTGCGTGCGGGGCAGGTGACATCTTTCGTCTGTTGGACTTTTCCGGACGGCCCATCCTTGCCCCGATCCTCATAGGAGCCCGGGCACGGACGATCAGACCGCTGATCCCGCATACCGCCTCAAGTATATCATCCGATGGAAGGCAGTCCCATGTTCTGTTCAGATTATCATCAATTCCGAGACATCTGATAAAGGGCAGAGGATCCTTTATGGAGATTTTGTCGTTTTCAACTCTGTGCAGCACAAGAAGGTTCTCAAGTATTGTCTTTATTTCCTTCTCAACTGCCAGCTTGTAAGGTAGTGTGATACATGACACCCCATCATCCACAGACCCATTTTCAGAAACAAATGACGATAACGCTTCAAGTTCCTCGATCCTGATATCATGCCAGAGATACGTGAATTTCGGATGAAGCGGTACACTATACTTCTTACAGATATCAAGTGCAAGTTCCTGTGACGGATCCCTGAGAACAGAAATATCGATCTTATCTTCAGGGGCTATCTTTTCATACTCCTGCATCCACCATTCAATGCAGTAGGAAGCAGGGATCAGCGGATGGTTGTTTTCAAGGAAATCCCCGTAGTTGATGAGAATTTCACCTATATCTATAATGTATTCTACCTCAGGGTGTAACTCATAGGCAAGTTCCTCATCATCTACCCGTATCACATCCCCGGACCTCAGGCGTACTGTCGGACCTTCAAGTGAATCCACGGGAGCCATGCCTGCGGCCTTGCCAGGTCTCTCCACCTTCAACTGGGTCCCTGCAACTATAAAGCTGTCAAGCAGGACCATGCTTGCAGGGCTTATTCCGGCTGCTGCAAAGGATGTGTTTCGTGAGCGTCCGTACCTGAGCCTGAAACCTCCCGGACGCATGGGGTGAGAGAACACCGGCCTGCCTGCTATCAGATCTGCAAGGTATTTTTCCTTGGGTTTTATTCCCTTTGATTCTTCCTTCGAATCATCGCCCCCTCCTTTGGGGCCTGAGATGATCTGATCCAGCCACTCCCAGCCATCCATTTCCAGCTTCTTTACGTGCTTCTGTACCTTGGGAGCTTTCAAGGCAAGACCTTCCGCAAGTACAAGAGCCATTCCTCCACGTACCCTGTTGGTTGGTATCCTCTCCAGATTACGGTAACCTTCCACCTCTTCAGCCTCTGTTGGTTCCCCGTCAAGGCAGATGGGGCAGTTCTCAACTATAAGCCGGATCTCTGCCTCGGAAGGCGTATACTGCAGGGTGGCAACACGTCTGTAAAGCAGGATCTCCTCCACGTATCTTTCAACCTCTTCCTTACGTGGCTTGAACCGGTCTATGCCAACGGCACGTCTTACATAATCACCCACAAGTACAGACAATGCCTGCGCGGTACCTCCCGCACTGCGTATGGGTCCTGCATAATATATCCTTATGAATTCGCTGCCGTCATCGTTCTTGTCGATATCCACGCGGTCGATACCTTCAATGGGAGCGGCCACAACACCTTCCGTAAGCATTGCAACTGACACACGAATAGCAGCTTCGATTGCCTCGGCCCTTGAAGAAAACTCGCCTACAACACCTTCAGCTACCGCCTTACCGATCGCAAGGGCTCCTTCCTCACGTGACATGCTCTCCTCGAACTTGCGTATCTCCTCGGCAACACCTTTGACACCTATCAGGTTCTCGACCCTGTCCGCAAGGTCCTTGGCAAGGGGAATCTCGATCTGGGGTTTGGGGTCCTTGCCCTTTGAACGTGCACTATTGGCAATCTCGATCTCACGCCGGAGTCTGGACTCAAGCCTTTCAAAATAAGCCTTCATGGAGTCGCTGACTACTATTTCGCCCACTTAGCTACCTCTGTTTTGGAATATGAATTGTGATCTATGCGTGTACGCACTCAAAGCTTAAAAGATATTGTTATGATATAAAAGCTACAGATTAATATTTAATATATAATTAAAACATATATATACAATATCAAATGATTTCCTGAAAAAGATTGAGAGGTATAAGATGAAAAAGATACTACTGACAGTTTTGCTTTTGGCAGCGATCTTTATGCAGCCCGCAAGCGCTGATATTTTTAGCGATCTTGATATGAAGGTCAACGAATACAATGAGAATGCAAGCCAGGTACCCTCTGCGCTCCAGAACATGCTCGGTAACGAGATTATCTATCTGATCATAGAGATGAATGATGGCTCAGAGCTACACATCAAAGCAGTTACTGAAAATGCCAGGATAACAACCTTCGAGCAGATAGAACCTGAAGAGAACATCGGAGCTACTCTCGAAGTGACCGCAAAGGAGAGTACCGTTCAGCAACTAATGAATTCAGAGAATCCACTGGGAATATTCATTGATGCAATGGAAAACGGCGATATCGTGATCGAACCCGTGGGCCTTGTTGACAGTATCAAATTCCAGGTAGCAAACGTCCTGCTTAAACTGTCAAGCATGCTTGGACTTGTGTAAAATAAGTTTTTAAGATCGTTTTAAATTTGGTCGTGCAGCTAGCGAACATCCAGTTCGCTGGCAAGATCTTTATAGACCCGGCCTTTGTCGGTGGTAATGAAGATGTTACCTTTCTGTTCTATAAGCTCTTTATCCTCCAGCCTTGTAAGATATTTGTTTGCTATTGTTGAATTTAAGTTCGCTCCATAAACGATCTGTGTCTTTTTTAGCGCCATTCATTGCGATCTTCAGAATAGCAAGTGTAATATCCAGTCTACTTCTTCTAATAAGAATGCCCCCCCGCATCTTTGTTCGTACATATAGTTCCGTTTCTGTTTTCCCTTGTTGTTATTATTGAGGAACAGCTATTTAACCTAATCGTTTTTGAATATTCTTTCGTAATAGAAATCGCGAATACAATACTACTTTCAGTACCCTTGATGCAACAAATCATTAACGGGACAACAGATAGATTTATAATTAATACCGCTGTACAAAGACCGAATACTCACATGCGGGAGTAACCAAGCGGTCAACGGTGGCAGACTCAAGATCTGCTCGCGTAGGCGTTCGGGGGTTCGAATCCCTTCTCCCGCACCAAGTTTTCATAAAAGCCGATTTTTAGTCCTTACCTTGCTTTTAATTAAAGTTTGAATACCTAAATGATTCAAACTACAGTAATGTCCAATTCTTCAGACGAATTTGTGGATACATTTGAATTACTCACAACCGTACGAACGTCCATCCCCGGATAACCGGCAGTATCAGCCCATACACGGGCCGAAAAAACTCCAGCATTTATTCCTATTGCTTTGAAAGTAATTATTTGTTCTTTGCCTGCTGGAATATCAATATCATAGTGATGATATTCTTCACCGAAAGTACTGGAGGTCTGTTTAAATTGAGGATCTGAAGAGATTATTGCTATACCCTCCAGATATTCATCCGGAATTACAATAGACCCTAGTATTTGGGGTTCAGTGCCGTTATTCATTATACTAACAACTATATCGAATTCCTGATCACTTTGAACCAATGATGGAGTTTGCACATTCATTAAAATTGTGTCAGGATAAGGATAAAAAATAATATATCCAAAAACAAGCACAAAAATCAATAATCCAATTTGCAGCAGGTTTTTTGCCATCTGTCTATTCTTATTCCTTATTGCAAAATAAGCAATAATTCCTCCAATAATATTGAAGATTATTGGAAGCAGATACCAGACATTACCTGGCTTTTTTGTTGAAGTAGCGTAAAGGTGTGTGCCACACATCCTGCAGTATTTACTATTGACCTCATTTTCAGCACCACATTCAGTACAATAAAACTTATCAGAATTCATTTTGCTCCCCAGCCCGTATCCACACTTTGTGTATATTCATTATAGGTACACAAATGATAAAAAATTATTTTTTAGATACAAAAATATAAAGTATCATACAGCCTTCTGAGTGCATTTGTTTGTACTAAAAAAGAGACAGAGACTACACCCTGCACCATTCACTTAAATTTTGAACTACTCACTTTAAAAACAGGTTGAGATGAAATCAGGCCCAATCAGAGGAAAATAAATAACATAAGATCTTATTCTATTCAAAAAATACAGACTATTACAATTATACTTATTCTGGCGTTCAAGACCAATATCCATTCCTGCGCCAGAATCAAAAGGTGATCCTTTTTGTCAGATATTTCCCATAATGATGTTGTTAGTGCCACCGTAGACATATTGAAAAGTGCCGAAACCGTCCTCCCGGAAGACGTTGTGAACTCCCTGAAAGCTGCAAAGCAAAATGAATCCTCATCTGTTGCAAAGGCACAGCTTGAAGCCATACTTAAAAACATTGAGATCGCCGGCAAAAGCGGAATACCCATGTGCCAGGATACGGGCATACTCATCTTTTTTGTTGAGATAGGCAGAGAGATCAGACTTGATTTCGATCTGGAGGATGCTATCATCGAAGGTGTCAGACAGGCAACCGAATCCATACCCTTACGCCCGAATGCCGTGCACCCCCTCACCCGCAATAACAAAGGCGATAACGTAGGGGATGGAATTCCCGATATCAAATACGATTTCGTGGAAGGAGACAGGATCAGGATTACCGTGGCCCCAAAGGGTGCGGGTTCGGAGAACATGAGTGCCCTGAAGATGTTCAATCCAACGGAAACTGAGGAGATTAAACGATTTGTTCTCGAAACCATCCTGAATGCCGGTGGTAAGCCATGTCCGCCGGTTGTTGTCGGCGTGGGTATCGGAGGTTCATTTGATAAGGCAGCAAGGCTTGCAAAATCAGCCCTGCTGGAAGATATGGATAAAATGAACGAATTTGAAAAAGATATCCTTGTAGATATCAATTCCCTTGGCATCGGACCCATGGGACTCGGAGGAGATACAACCGCCCTTGCAGTACATGTCAAGAAGGCCTTCTGCCATACAGCCTCCCTTCCTGTTGCGGTGAACATACAATGCTGGGCCAACAGGCATGCATCCGCCGTACTTGGAGGTGATGAGTAATGGAATACCACCTGACTACGCCTTTAAAGAAAGAGGATATCCTCAAGTTCAATACCGGCGATGTTGTCTACATATCAGGAACTATATTCACCGCAAGGGATGAAGCCCATGCACGCATACTGGAATTGACTGAAAAGGGAGAGGAACTTCCCTTTGACCTCGAAGGTTCTGTGATTTACCACTGCGGACCCCTGATGCAGAAAAGAGAAGAAAAATGGGAAGTTGTGGCAGCAGGACCTACCACAAGTGCACGTATGTCGAAAATGACACCACTGCTTCTGGAAAAACATAACGTTCTTGCACTTATAGGAAAAGGTGGAATGACAAACGTCAGCGAGGCTCTGGAAGATAGCTGTGTCTACCTGGCATTCACCGGAGGATGTGCAGCCCTTGCTGCGGAGAATATAAAAGATGTGCCGACCGTCCACTGGCTGGATCTGGGGATGCCTGAGGCAGTATGGGAACTTACGGTAGAGAATTTTGGCCCGCTCATAGTCGGTATTGATACAAAATGCAGTGACCTTTTTTCAGAAATAGAAGAAAGGGCCGGAAAGGTACTTTCCGACCTTAATATCTAATTTTGTGTATCAGATCAGGAATGTGAAAACGATCCATGCTATCATTGTCATGATTATGGAATGCTTCAGTCCTCTGGACACAGCTCCCTCACCCATCTGACCCGCAACGAGTCCGCTCATGAAACCCTGTATAACTGCGGTATGAAGCATTAACCGGGTATACTTAGCAGGGTCGAACGCACCTATGAACTGATTACCGGCACCTGCTGCAGATGCGGCTCTTCCGGCCTCGGCCATGGTGGGGACAAACGTGGAGGTAAGCATTGCTATTACAAAAAGGAAGACAAAGAACGACATGTAAATGATGACCACGTAGACCATCATATTTCCACGTCTTTCCTGCTCAAGCAGTTTGACTTCCCTTGCATCACGGGCTGCAGCTTCCAGTACGGATGAGACACGACCTCCGGCCCTGCTTGCCTGGTTGATAAGGGATACGGATCTGAGTATGATGGGAGTTGGTACCCTGTTTGCAAAGTTCTGAAGAGTTTGCTCGAAGGAAATACCCCACGACATTGACAGATCCATCTTCCTGACTTCTGTTGTCAGGGCCCCGTATTCTCCCTTGGAAACAGTATTAACAGATCTTGGAAGAGTCAGGCCGGCCCTGCTCATTTCAGAGATATCCCTCAGAAAAGTTGGCAGATATTCCTCGATCTTATCAGTATTACTGTACTTCTTCTGATATGCAATGGCAGGAGGCGTGATTATTATCAATGCAGTAAAAACGATAACATCATCTATAAGTGGCGTACCCCATGTCATGGACATTCCGAAAACAAATACCAGCAAAGCTACCGGAACACTCAGGATGAACGTATATTCAGGATTCCTGAAAAGTGTTTTTCCGGGACTTTTGAGGAATTCTTTAAAGACCACAAATTTCTTTGAATCTTCCATTTTCCTGGCGACCATGGAGTCTTCAAGTGCACACAACTCCTCCTCAGTAAGGCTCACTTCAGCAGGATGCAGGTCTTTCTTGAATAATTCCTTGAACTTCATAATCAGGTCTCCGGAGTCATACTGCTTATAAGGATAACATACATAATGCTACCAATCGGGATGATGGCATAGATTATCAGATACAGAAAGATCATCTGCGCATTACCCATGATAGACATGATCGATATAACCACTATCAGGAAAAGAGGTCCGGCCACAAAGGCAGTGACATATGTCTCTCCAAGAAGGCCCAGTGTCTCCAGAAACTCTTTTTGACGCTGTCTGTTTTCCAGAAGATACTGTTCTGTCTTTATCTCGAAATAGGTCTCAAGTTCTCCTCCTGAAGTTACAACCGTTATTGCTCCCTGCAGGAAATCCTGCAACATCAGAGACGGAGTTGTCAACGAAAGGTTCTTCATGGCGGTTACAAGGTCCGTACCAAGAACTTCAAGGTCACGCACCATATAACGACATTCAACAGAAACCTCACCATAGATGGGATTACTTGCAAGAGACCTGAAAAGGTCTGCAGGAAATACACCTGCTCCGGACATGGCGGACATATAGTTGACCGCATAAGGAAGCATTATATCTATTCGTCGTTTCCTGTCGCTTGACATCAATACAGGATAGAGCAGGAACAATTGATAGATTACAATGAAAACCACAATTGTGATTACGACTGCGCCAACTAACGCTATTAGCAGGGATTTGTACTCCAGATATGGCGCAAACCATGCAGGAAAGGTCAATCTTGTTGCCCTGAATTCGGGAACCCCAATGAATGTAATTATTAATATAAAGCCTATTAATGCAACAAGCGAACCTATTATGGAAGTCAGTACTGCGCCTGAAAGATAGGCATCATATGCTATATCCATCCTGTTTTTCAGCAGGTTATGCCGCAGATCGAAATATTCAAGTCTCTTCCTTGTGAAATAGTTCCCGAATATGTTGAATGCGAAAGTGAAATACGGATTAACCATAGAGATCCTGCCTTACAATCTTCATTATTGTTTCCGGTTCACGGTTGTATGTGACCACGATCTTTGCAAATTCCCTGAAGTGAATAATATTCTTCTCACGGGCCCACTCAAGGATGTCCTGGCGTCGCTTTAGTTCTTCACGCACCCTCTCTTCCGTCCATCCCCGGCTCTCCATCACACTTTCAACAACATACGACCTTCCTGAATACTGGAACATATCCCTGGAAGCATCCCAGGTGAATACATCGTTTGTGAGTAACTCACCGGTCCTCGGATCAACTCCTACGATCTCGGTCAGCGTCTTACACCTTCTGACACGTTCATCACCGACCTTTACCTGAACCTGGATTGATACAAGATCGAGAGCCTGTATCATGATCCTTGGAACATTTATCGGCGGGTTCTCAAGCCTGTGAACCACTGACTGCACCGAATCTGCGTGCATGGTGGAGAATGTTGTGTGACCCGTGGACATTGCCTGGAACAGCACATAGGCTTCTGCTCCTCGGACCTCACCCACAAGAATGTATTCCGGCCTTTGTCTCAGGGAAGCCCTCAATAGCTCGTACATCTCAATGGAGCCCTTGTCACCACCTGCAAATGATTGTCTGGTGACACCCGGAATCCAGTTGGGATGGGAAAGATTGAGCTCCCTTGTATCCTCGATGGATACTATTTTCATCTCAGGCTGGATGAAAAGAGAAACCGCGTTCATGGCAGTGGTCTTTCCTGATGCCGTACCTCCTGCAAAGATAAGACTCTTATTGGATTCCACAGACAACCACAAATAAGCCATCATGGCAGTTGAGAAAGTATGGAAATCTATAAGGTTGGTAGGTGTTATCGGGTTGTCCTTGAATCTCCTAATAGTGAAGGTACTTCCACGGGTAGTGATCTCCCTGCCCAGTGTCAGCTGTATACGGGAACCGTCCGGCATTGTTGCATCCAGAAGCGGATTTGCAATCGACACATGTCTGCCACATATCTGTGCTATCCTTATTGCAAAAGAGTCCAGTTCATCATCGTCTACAAACTCAATACTGGTAGGTATGGAGTTGTATTCCTTATGGTAAACATAGATCGGAGTATCAGGACCATCACATGAGATATCCTCGAGGAAGCTGTCCCTCATCAGTATATCGATCTCTCCGTAGCCCACATAATCCCGTATCAGGTGATAGATTATCCTTTCACGCTTCTTGGGAGAAATATCGATCTGATATTCCTGAAGATACGCCATTATATTATCACGTAAATATGTCTCTGCATTCTTTCTGGATATTTCTTTCAAATTTATGTCAAGAGTTTCCACGAATTTCAGTTTTATCGACTCAAGCAATTCCTCTTCCTTTTCAGTAAGTACAGGTTCAAGGGCCTGATACTGGAATTCATGCGTGGCCGGGTCGTATGCAATTCTCACATAGGCATAGGGAGGGTTTACCTCGTACAGTTCAACTTCCTTGTACGGACTGTCCGCAGGTATGGTGAAATCAACGATCGGGCCATGCTCGATCATGTTATAGGGATCAGTGTTGATTTTCTTTCTTGCAAAAATCTTGTTTACACGGTCCAGAAGGGTCTCGGTCTCTTCCTCTTCCTCATCTGTTTCTTCTTCAACAGGCTCTTCCTTGAAAACTTCTGTTGCTACCTTTTCCCACCTGAGCTCTAATTCATCGGATACCTCATCTACATATGAGCTGTCTGCCAGTGAAGCATCTACTTTACTTTTGAGCTCCTCTATGCTTACTACTTCATCATCAGGCAGGATCAGGTCTGCAAGTTCATCCACAAACGCATCCTCATCAGCAAACGGTACGGCCTCAAAAGTATTATCGTCAGCCAGACTTTCCTCCGGATCATTGATTCCGGAAAGACCATCAGGTAGTGAAACAGAACCATTATCCTTATCTGAAAGTTGCTCAGAAGATAAACCGGACTGCATTGAAGCAGATTGGTCCTCTTCAAGCACAATATGATCTGATGACAGCACTTTTCCAGTGTCTGTCGAAGATGTAGGATTCCCGGCTTTATTATTATCAGAAAGATTGGAGGAATCCTTTTTAACATCCTTTTCTTTAGCTATATCATCATCCATTTTACCAGCCCCGATCAAAACTAAACCCTGATACAGGAACTGTGCGATCTGCATTGTTCCCTTGTATACACACGAAAGACCTCACTTGCGGTTTATAGACAACAGTTTTCGTTTGCCCTTCTTTTTACTGTTCTTTTCCTCAACGAAAGTCTCAACCGCAGGAACTTTGATACCTGATATTTCAGCTGAGAGCCTGTTAAAGCCTACAGACACGGGAGATCCGGGATATTTAACTACAACAGGTGCTTTGAATGCCACAGAGTTCCTGATGTTAGGATCTTCAGGAAGTATCTCAAGGATCTTTAGGCCAAGAGCGGTCTCTATACGCTCACTGCTGAGTTCATTCTTTACTACTCCTGTCCTGTTCACAATAATCCCGAAGAACTGCTTTTCCAGAGAGTCAGAGATTGCTTTGACCTTCATCGCACCGGCCAGAGACGCAATATCAGGGTTCATTAGCTGTATAAGCTCATCTGCCAGAGATATTGCTGCCATGGAATTCTTACTGATACCCGTTGGAGAATCGATAATTATGAACTCGAAGTCGTCTTTGACACTTTCGACCAGACCTGCCAGCTTATCAGGATCGGTATTCAAAAAACTATGCAGAGAAATGCTGCCGGGTAATATCTTCAGGTTGCTTGGCCCATCATATATGGCATCCTTGATATCGGCATCACCTGAAAGAACATCATGCAAAGTTGTTTTTGTTTCAAGGCCAAGCATCAACCCTACGGTGGGCATACCCAGATCCATGTCAATGATAAGTGTTTTTTTTGCAAATCCTGCAAGAGCAGCTCCGATATTGATCACAGTAGTGGTAGAACCTGTACCACCTTTTCCTGATATGATTGTGTATATTTTTGCGGTCATAGAACACCCCGAGATCGAAAACAATCTTCTATAATTTTATTTAATTAAAAAAGGATGTATAAATATAAAAAGATATCTATAATATTTCCTTATCGGTACCGTAAGACCAAGCATTTATACAATGAAACTTACAGAGCCAGTAATGAAAGATAAAGACATCAAACTCTTCATATACCATGCAAGCCAGTGCGATCCAAAAAAGTGTACGGGTAAGAAGATGGCACGTTTTGAGCTTGCCAGGATGTTTGATAAGATCAACAGGATTCCCAGAGAATCCATTCTCCTGGACCCTATGGCTGAGAAAGCTCTCTCACCACATGACAATGCAAACAAAGGTATTACAGTACTTGATTGTTCATGGGAGCATGTGGAAGAGGTATTCCCGAAACTGTTGAAGCTCAGGCTGCAGCACAGGGCACTTCCTTTCCTGGTTGCGGGAAATCCGGTGAATTTTGGAAAGCCTTTCAAACTTACCTCTGCAGAGGCCTTTGCCGCTTCACTATATATTCTTGGCAATAAAGAACAGGCACACACAGTTATGAGCAAGTTCAACTGGGGACACACATTTCTGGAATTGAATCACGAACCCCTGGAAGAATATTCAGCCGCAAGGGACAGTAAAGAAATACTTGAGATTCAAAGCGAGTATATATAATAGTCCAAATAAGAATAACAGGTTATGACTATGAAACTGCAGATAGGTGTGATCGGTGCCGGCACATGTGATGCACAGCTACAGGAAAAAGCCAAACAGGTAGGTCAGGAGATAGCAAAAAATGATGCCTTCCTGTTATGTGGAGGACTTGGCGGAGTCATGGAAGCCGCTTCAAAGGGAGCAAGAGAAGCAGGCGGTACAACCGTGGGTATCGTTCCCGGAAACGACAGAGACAGCCCGAACCCTTATATTGACATTGCCATTCTCACAAACATGGGACATGCAAGAAATGCAATCATTGCCCAGTCATGTGATGCCCTGATAGCGGTGGGAGGAGAATACGGGACTCTCTCGGAAATTGCTCTTTCCCTGAAAATGGGAAAAAGTGTGATCACACTCGAATCAAAATGGGATATCGAAGGTACGACCAGGGCAGACTCCCCGCAACAAGCCGTAAAACTGGCCATCGAAGCTGCAAAGAAATCAAAATCAGCTCATATATCAAGTTCCAATCCGATGGGACAGTGATCCGAGCCTGTTACATCCGGCATAATGTAGGAATCAGTTATATTGCCCATGGCATTTTCGCTTGCATAGAAATAATCGATTCTCCAGCCGACATTTCTCTCCCTTGCACGGGTGCGCATGCTCCACCAGGTATATTGTTCAGGTTCCTTGTTAAAGTGCCTGAAAGTATCAACATAACCATGGCTCAGCAATTTATCGATCCATTCCCTTTCCTCCGGCAGGAAACCTGATACCTTTTCATTCTCTTTAGGTCGGGCAAGGTCAATTTCCCGGTGGGCTGTGTTGACATCCCCGCAGATTATCAGTTTTCTGCCCTTTCCTTTCAGTGTATCGGCATACTCCAGAAACGCATCATAGAATTCCATCTTATAATCAAGCCTTTCACTGGATGCCTTGCCGTTTGGGAAATAGGTGTTGAACAGTACAAAATCTCCGTAATCAGCTATCAGTGTACGTCCCTCACGGTCAAACTTCTCGATACCGAATCCGCATCTGATACTTTCAGGTTCGTTCTTGCTGTAGATCGCAACACCGCTGTAACCCTTTCTTTCAGCCGAGGAAAAATAACTGTTATAGCCATCAATGTTGATAAGCTCGTCCTTGAGCTGCTGCTTTTGTGCCTTTGTCTCCTGTACGCATAGAATATCGGGCTGCTCTTTCTGCAGCCACTCCACAAAACCCTTTTTTTGGACTGCCCTTATACCGTTCACATTCCAGGAAATAATATTCATTTTTGTCATCGTTATCCCTGCCTGACTTTTTTTAGTTATTGGGTATGCCACATCTAATTAAGTTTCCCCTGTAGCATACCAGTCGCCATTCTTCACGTTATCCGGGATCCTCTCCAGATACCGGATTATAGAACTATTTACAACTATATAGATTCCGATAAAAAGAGTTAAATAATAATAATTATTACTTAGTACTTGTTGTCAAATGGTATTTGCCACTAAAAGGCAAAACCGTTATTAACCCGAAACAACACACAAAAAGATATGATCAAAAAGGAAGCAAAAGACATCAAGTACACAAATCAGCGGATAGAGATACTGGATTTCCTCAGGAAATTCGATGGTCATCCCACTGTGGAAGATGTCTATGAAGGAGTAAGAAAGAAACTGACAAGGATCAGCAAAGCTACCGTATACAAAAACCTCAGGTTCCTGGCAGAAAAGGGTCTGATCAAAGAGGTTAACATAAAGGGTGTCTCAAGATTTGAAGCAAACCTTGTTCCGCATCACCATATAATCTGTATCGGATGCGGAAGTATAACCGACTATGAGTCAGAGGATCTGACCGACTATTCCCTCAAAGTAGCCGGGGACATTGAGAATTTCGAAGTGGAGAGTACAGATACGAATTTCTATGGAATATGTAAGGATTGTAAGGAGGAGTAAATGTGGAAGATATAGTAACAATGCCACTTATAGGGGACGATGCACCGTCTTTTAAAGCAGAAACGACCAACGGACAGATCAATTTCCCGACAGATTACAAGGGTAAGTGGGTGGTCCTTTTCAGCCATCCGGCGGATTTCACACCGGTATGTACCACCGAGTTCATGACCTTTGCAAGCATGCAGGATGAGTTCAAAGAGCTCAACTGTGAACTGATCGGATTGTCAATTGACAGCATATACGCACACATTGCATGGCTGAGAACCATCAAAGAGAAGATCGAATACAAGGGAATGAAGGACATTGAGATTACCTTCCCGGTAATCGCCGATCTTAAGATGGATGTGGCAAAGAAATTCGGAATGGTACAGCCAAATGCTTCGGACACCCAGGCCGTAAGGGCGGTATTCGTGATGGACCCGAAGGCAAAGATCAGGGCAATACTCTACTATCCGCTTTCCAACGGAAGGAACATGGATGAGATCAAAAGGCTCCTGCTGGCACTGCAGAAATCAGATGCTGAAGACATTGCAACCCCTGCAAACTGGCAGCCAGGAGATGATGTGATCATTCCACCACCAGGATCATGCGGAACAGCAAAGGAAAGAGTCGAGTCAGCAGAGGAAGGCAAGTACTGTCTTGACTGGTTCATGTGCTTCAGGAAACAATCCTGAGCAGTTATTTTATAAATACAGAGGTGAGAAAAATGGGAACAAAAGGAGTACAATTACTTGAAACACTTGGAGTGGATGTAAACGACCTGATCGAGTCCTTAAATAAGGCTCTTGCAGACGAATGGCTTGCATACTACCAGTACTGGGTCGGTTCAAAAGTGATCAAGGGTCCGATGAGAGAAGCTGCTGCTGCCGAACTTCTCGAACATGCAAATGACGAGCTCAGGCATGCGGATATGCTGTCCAACAGGATCATGCAACTCGGGGGAACCCCGGTGCTCTCACCGGAAGAGTGGAGCAAGATCGGCAACTGTGGTTATGAATCACCGGAAGATCCCTTTGTCAAAAGAATACTCGAACAGAACATAAAGGGTGAGCAGTGTGCGATCCAGGTCTATAATTCCATACTTGAGAAAGTAAAGGATAAGGATCCCGTAACATACGAGATCGTATTGGAGATCCTTACCGATGAAATCGAGCATGAAGATGACCTTCAGGCAGTGCTTGAAGACATCGAGCTTATACAGAAACAATAAACGGAGTGGTCTTATCCAGTCATCCCCTGAGTCACATGGCCGGGGGATGCATCCCCTCATTATCAGATAGATACTTTTTTTATTTACGCTACATCCACAGGAAATACTCGGCATACTGCGGTCGTTTTCCATTAGCTTCATGAGAATATTTCAGACTTTTTTTGATTGCGATAGATATATTTATCAGAATGTTTTTTAAACTAGAACATAAAAAGCCGATTAATATAAGTATTTTTATTATGTTACCGGTCTTAAATATTCTATTATTCATTTCATGAGGGACTCTGGAGATAATATGCATCTCATCATAGCAGAAAAACACATTGCAGCAAAGAGGATAGCAAATATCCTTTCACCGAAGAAGCTGAAAAAAGTACGCGTCAGCGGAGTTGATACCTACGAATTCGGCTCTGAAGAAGATAAGAAGGTGTTCATCGGACTCAGCGGGCATATAGTAAAGCTGGATTTCCCGAAGGCATACAACAACTGGCAGAAGGTTGAGTCAAAGGATCTTATTGACGCCGAGATCGTCACAGCTTCCACCCAGGTAAAAATCGTGTCCGCACTTAAGAAACTGGGTAAGCAGGCCACAAAGGTGACAATTGCCACTGACTATGACAGGGAAGGTGAGCTCATCGGTGTCGAAGCCCTTGACATACTGAAAAATGTGAATTCGGAAATCGAATTCGACCGTGTTCACTACAGTGCCATCACACCAAAGGAAATAGAGCAAGCTTTTGGAAATCCCACTAAAATAGATTTCAACCTGGCAGATGCGGGACATTCAAGACAGGTCATCGATCTTGTATGGGGTGCTTCGCTTACCCGTTTTATCTCTCTTGCCGCCGGGCGTCTCGGGAACATGTTCCTTTCCGTGGGAAGGGTACAGTCACCGACACTTGCCCTGATCGTCGAGCGGGAAAAAGAAAGGGATGTATTCATTCCCAAACCCTACTGGGAACTTTCAGCCAATCTCAGGACGGGAAAAGGTGAAGAATTCAAGGTCGAACACAAGACAAAGCGCTTCTGGAAGAAGGAAGAGGTTGACGAGATATTAAAAAAGATCGGAGACACCGCCACGGTATCCAGTGTCAACACATCCACCAAGACGGACAAACCTCCAACACCATTCAATACCACGGAGTTCATCAGTGCGGCAAGTTCCATCGGTTTCACGGCAGCAAATGCCATGAGGATAGCCGAATCCCTGTATATGAACGGTTTCATCTCGTACCCAAGGACAGATAATACAGTCTATCCCGAAAGTATTGACCTGAGGGCACAGATCGAGGTATTCAGCAAGGGACCCTTCAAGGAATATGCAAAGAAGCTTCTTCAGAAAAAAGAGCTAAAACCCACAAGGGGTAAGAAAGAGACAACAGACCACCCTCCTATCTATCCAGCATCCCTTGCAAAAAAGTCAGAGCTCAATGAACAGGAATGGAAGGTCTACGAACTTGTTGTCAGGCGTTTCTTTGCAACCTTTGCAGAACCCGCCCAGTGGCAGACCATCAGAGCGAGATTTGACATCGATTCCGAGGAATTCAAGGCCAATGGTGCGCGGCTGATAGTTCCCGGATGGAGATGGTACTATCACTATAATGCTCCGGAGGACAGGCTCCTGCCGGAACTTAAAGAAGGGGAAAAACTCGAGGTCCTGGATAAGATCATTGAGGACAAGGAAACAAAACCGCCCGGAAGATACGGACAGGGAAGACTCATACGTATCATGGAAGAGCTCGGACTCGGTACCAAGGCCACACGCCATGAGATAATAAGCAAACTATACTCAAGGGCATATATTCATGGAAACCCTCTTCAGCCCACCAAGACCGCCTATGCAGTGGTGGAAGCACTGGAGAAGTTCGCACCCACCATATCAAAGCATGATATGACAAGTAAGCTGGAAGCTGACATGGACCGGATAGCAGAGGGTCAGATACCGGAAGATGAAGTCCTGAACGAGTCAAGGGAAATGCTGTTCTCCATCTTCGAGGAACTTGAGGAGAACAAGGACAATGTCAGTGAAGCCCTGCGTGCCGGTCTGAGAGAGGATAAGATCATAGGTAACTGTCCTAACTGTGGCTCCAACCTCATGGTAATGCGTTCCAGAAAGGGATCAAGGTTCATCGGATGTGAGGGTTATCCCGACTGTAATTTCGCACTGCCGCTTCCAAGAGGAGGCAAGATCATAGTTACGGATAAGACCTGCGAGGATCACGATCTTTATCACGTCACAATTATCAATTCCGGGAAAAGGCCCTGGAAACTGGGATGTCCCCACTGCAATTTCGAAGAATGGCAGAAGGCCCAGGAAGAAGAGAAAAAGAATAATAATGGCAAGATCAAACCAAAGAAGATAACGGATATATCCGGTATCGGAAAGGTAACTGCAGGGAAACTTGAAGATGCAGGCGTATCCGAGGTCGATGATCTGATCGAAGTTGATGCTTTCGAACTTGCAAAGACCACTAACATACCTGTGAAAAAGATCAGGAACTGGCAGGATGCCATTGCCTGATAAAAAGGTGATTTATCTGAAATTAGAATTCAAAGGAGCTTCCAGGGAAGTAGGGCGTTCGGCAGTACTTGTTGATGACAGTATCATGCTGGACTACGGATTAAAACCAGGGGAACATACACAGTATCCACTCAACGGTTCAAAACCGGATGCAGTACTTGTATCACACGCACATCTCGACCATGCCGGCGCCGTTCCGAATCTTATGGATATGGCACCGGAAGTATTCATGACCCCGCTTACCTTCGATCTTGCGGCCATGCTTGCCAGGGATACCCTGAAGATCGCAGATAGAAAAGGAGAAGATGCAGGTTTTGACAGTATGGACCTGTCCCGGTTCATGCAAAAAACAAACACGATCGATCCGGATATTGAGTTCCATACCCACGGCTACAGGGCACAGTTCCATGACGCAGGTCATATTCCCGGTGCTGCTTCCATATATCTGGAAGGAAAGGATTCAAAGAGCCTCTTCTATACCGGTGATATAAATACGCTTGACACCAGACTGGTTTTTGGTGCAGGGGATTTCCCTGATGCTGATACCCTTATTATCGAGAGTACCTATTTCGGAGAGGATCATCCTCCGAGAAAGGAAATGGAAAACGCATTCATAGATTCTCTTATGGACACACTCAACATAGGAGGAAATGTGATCATTCCTGCCTTTGCCATCGGAAGAACACAGGAAATACTAATGCTTCTTGAGTCGCATGGCATCGGGGCGTATGTTGACGGGATGGGAGTTTCCGCCTACAAACTCATGATGAAGTATCCGCATTATCTGCGTAACCCCAACCAGCTCAAAAGGGCGTTCAAGAACGCTACCATTGTTTCGGGCAGAAAAAGGGATAAAGTACCCCTTGAGTCCTCAGTAATAGTCACCACCGCAGGAATGCTTAACGGCGGACCTGTTATGTATTATCTTAAGAAGATATTCAAGGACCCAAAATCCAAGATACTGATCACAGGTTACCAGGTTGAAGGAACAAACGGCAGAATGGCCCTGGATAATGGGGTCATAGAGAATGATGGTGTCATTCAGCAACTTGGAATAAAGGTTGAACAGTATGATTTCTCAGCCCACTGTGGTGACAGAGAACTGAAGGCCATCGTCTCCGAATTCTGCGACAGGGGTACCGAGCATGTATTCACCATGCATGGTGATGATACGGAAAGTTTTGCCGAATGGATTAGAGAAGAGATAGGTGTGGATGCCCACGCACCTGAGCTTGGAGAGAAATTCAACGTATAGATTCAGGCGTTTATGAGCCTGTCATTTTTCTTTTTAGCTTCTTCCACGGCAACCTTTAAATGCTCGATTGCCTCGGCATGCTCGGGATCGATCTTAAGCACCTTTGAGAAGCACTCTGCCGCATCGGCATAGCGGCCGATACCAAAATAAACAAGACCTTTTTTGTTCCAGACAATAGCAAACTTATTATCAAGTTCTATCTCCTTGTGAACCTTGCTATAACATTCAATAGCTTCGTTATGCCTGCCTGTGTATTCAAGGACATCACCCATATTGATCCAGGCATTATCATTCCTGGGATCGATGGACAAAATCCTGTTATAACATTTTATGGCTTCTTCGAACCTTCCAAGCTGGAAAAGTGCAACACCTTTGTTATACCAGACATCAGTGTCGTTCTTATTGAGTTTTAACGATCTTTCAAAACAGTCAAGTGCTTCCCCGTACATCGCGAGAAAAGAATAAGCAATACCTTTGTTGTTCCATATGAGTGCAATAGCCTCATTGCTCCAGATTTCAGGATTCCTGGTCTTGCACTCAAGTATGAGATCAAAGTACTCGATCTTTTCTTCCGGGTCCTCAGCTTCGAAAGCAAGCTTGAACCACTCTTCAGGGGTATCGTTTTCCATCCCGCCAACCAGCTCCGAGATTGCGACAACGAAATGAATGAACATATTTTAGCACATGCCATTAACATTCCAGTATATTCTTGTACGCATGACAATTGAGTTGTCAGATGAAACGGCATTCATTACAGGCCATTCGGAAGCATGTTCTTCGCATCATTTTAAACAAAGACAGCTCCTTTCAGCTAGCACCGAACAGATAACAACTATAATATTTTATTCATGCATGTATCACTGTGATGTAATGAAATATATTTTATTTGATATAAACTTTAGTATTTTAGGCTGACAGTGTCAAATCACAGAGCATAAGTCACATTCACAACATTGTTAGATACCAGATACCGACTTTCTGATCTCATGTACGGATCTTACCCTGTCCGCATCTTCACCAACAAGACACATTCCCTGTTTATCCACTGCCCATACACGGCATCGACCTTCAATGTCCCCGGGGACCTTTTCAGAAGGGATCTTTTCTATATCAAGACCGCAAGAAGCAAAACCGGGATAATCATCGGGATTTAGTTCCATGATACTGATAGCTTTTTTCAGATCAGACAGAAGGGCGTTAGCATCCTCTCTGTCCCAGTTCCTGATCCTGGAATAGATCACACTTAAAATCGCATCAGCCACATCCCTGTTGGCAAGTATCTTGTTCGATAGACAGATCGACGCATTATCATAACGTACCTCATCATCGGGACCCCTGAAGCAGAAGATACCTTCCTCCACCATTTTTACAAGATCAAGCGGTTCCCCCAGCTCGTAAATAGCATTCCTGATCACGGAGATATCCACATCGTACGTATCGGAGATTCTACTGATAGCTTTCTCGATGACCAGATCCTTATCAACATCCTTTATTTTCGTAAAATCACCTGGGTTTGTCCTTTCCGAGCATATCCATATCCCGGGCTGTGTTTATATTGGTAAATGAAAGAAGGTCTTTATCTATCTTAGATATTTCCTCACTTTCCAGAAACAGTACATCATCAAGTGCGGAAACAGGAGCCATCACCGACCTTAGACCCTCACCCACACACCTCTTCGTCTCAGAGAGCATGGGCTTTCTCCTGTACACCGCATGAAGTGGTTCTTTCTGCCCGGAGCTGTTTACCGGAAGTACTGCATCATGACCTTCCAATCTTTCGAAAAGCAGGTTGATAAGCTCCCCGTTAAGATAGGGCATATCGCACGCCACAACAAAAACATATTCACCTGATGCTTTTTTGAATCCTTCAAGCATACCCCCGAGAGGACCGATGTTTCTGAGCTTATCTATCACTGTTTCTTTTCCACAGACATACTCCCGAAACAGGTCGAGCTGTTCTTCATCCCTGAATGATACTACAACTTCGTCACTAACAGATTCCAGCACCTGCAGAGTATTTTCTATAAAAGTTCCTTCTTCCAGGGGTAACAATGCCTTCTCATATCCGTTCAACCTTGTTCCAAGGCCACCGGCCAGCAGAATTGAGGATCTTGTCACAGGCAAATCCCTCTGAAAAGTAGATATGAAATCATACGAGACCTCTTCTGCGTTCACTTCTGTATTCATCCAGAATTGACTGGAATTGTTCATGATCCTTTTCCTTGCGACGCTCCCTGGCCTTCTCTTCCCATTCAAATATCGCCTTATCAAGTGCTTCCGGATCGATGGTGGCAAGGTCATCCACCCTCTGCAGTTTCAGACCCCTGATCACAGGGATATCGGAATCATAGAAATACTCAAGGGCTGCATGAGGCATTTCTTCCGAGATGAGTACCGCCCTGACACCCGAATCCGCAAGTATGGAGGCTGTGACCGGGCCACCTCCACTCGGATCTTCAAGATATACAAGATCACCTTCCCTGATACCATAGGTGTCCTTTGTATGCTGTATTGCCTCCTTTGCAAAGGAAGCGATTATCTTCACAGACAGACCCTCACCCCTGATCTCCTTTTTATGAATCTGCTTGATACGTTTGGCCCGTTTGCGTTGTCTTTTGAGGGATTTGCGAACCTTCTTAATATCCCTCTTAAGCCGCTCTATCTCCCTGTCCCTGATAACTATTTCCTTGTCCTTGCGGACCTTCTGGTAACTTTCACTTCTTATCTTCCTGATCCGCATCTCAAGATTTTCTATGGTGCGCTCTTTCTGGTTTGATTCGTACTTGAGTTCCGCCACATAGTCCTTGAGCTGTTTTATCTGGGAGTTCTTCTGGTTTACCTCATCCCTGAGCTTGCGGACAAGATCGTTCAGAGCCGTCTCTTCTTCGGATTCAGGCTCGGGTTTTGACTCTTTCCTGACCACCGGTGAGGGCGTTATTTTCTCAATGGCATCCTCGATGGAGGCACCATGGATAACATGGAATTTCACCTTGTCAATATCAAGATGAGCAGGAGTCTTCTTCTCCACCCTGGAGAATACATTTTTGTAATTCTTATAAGTGGTCAGCGCGGCTGCAAGTGCATCTCGCTCATGATCGTTGGAATAACCAAACGGACGGGCCAGGGCTATTTTTTCTTCCGCCCGAATCTCCCCGCCCGGAGTGCCTATGACAGCATTGAAGCTGCGCCGTATCTTCTCAACAGCAGCAGGAGTCGGGAAAACATCAGTGGCTACAACTGCAGGTTTACCATAATCCGCTATCAGCTTGACAACTTCATCATGCGATATGCCCCGTATGCTCTGCAGGAAAAGTAATTCACCTTCAAGGGAAAGTATTGCCATACCAACGGTTGTACCGGGATCTATACCCACTATGGTATACTTTCTGCCTTTCTTTTTCAGTGGCAGATACTTTATCTTGTCCCTTTCCACACTTTTTACCGTCACCTGTACATCAGCCGTAGATGAAGGTTTCACAGGTACCCTGTCCCGCCTTGCTCTGACAGTGTATTCTGCTCTTACATACCCCCCGAAACCTTCGGTAATCTTGGACGTATACTCAAAACCCGTTTCCCGGGAGAACTTACGCAGTATGTCCTCTATCTCCCGGCTTTTTTGCCTCACAGCACCATGAACCTTCCTACGGTAGCGGTTCTGGCTCCAGCCGCCTCTGCCAAGGGAACGTGCCCTGCTGACCTTGATCTTAGTAAGGTCCTCAAAGAGCGAGACCTCACAGCCAACGCCGAGACTTGCAAGTACTGCACATGCTTCTGCTTCCTCATTGGGATTGAACTGATTGAATGTAAAATTGTGTTCCCTGGCAAGCCGGGTCAGGGGTCGCTGGTGAATGCCACCTGTAACCTGGACGAGTTTGGTGTTTTGCGGCAGTTTTTCCAGAAAACGGATAAGGTTCCGCTTATCAGCCGCAAGTTCGTAGATATTGTCCACAGCAATATATACAGGACGGTCTCTCTGGATCATGCGGAGAATCTTATGTCGGCGAAGCATCGTGTGATGGACGACCTCACCTTTCTCCAGAACAGCTACGGCGTATCTTGGTGCTTCCTGGGCCCTTGAGGAACCCTTTGCAATATCGATCCCGTAAATAACCCCATTTTGCATATATATTTGATTTATGTTGGTGATGTAATATAGTTATGACTCTTCAGATGCCTTTATTTCGTCAAGTATTGCCGGAATATCCCTGTCCAGGTCGTACTTGCGTTTGAAATACTCCAGAAGATTGCGGACATCCCTCTCAAGCAGCTCGTCGGCATGCGGATGGTTCGTCTCAACATATTGTGGCCAGTCAATGATCTGCACGCCTCCGTCATATACAAATACATTATACGCGCTGATATCCGAGTGAATAATACCTTTCTCATATGTTTTCTTCAATTGATCCATTATACGGTCAAAGAACCAGCCCGGATCCTCAAGCTTTGTTCTGTAGAGCAGGTCACCTTCTGCAATTTCCATGACAAGAGCATGTCTGTTATTATCAATAAGTCTTGGAACGGACACATCAGGATAGAGCCTGTTCATGATATCGGCTTCCCTTTTTGCGGCAAGCCTGGCTGCGTATATCCATGAAAAGTGTTCCTTGTTCTCGAGATGGGAACGCACACGTTTGACGCTCTTGAAGCTGGTCCGCCCCTCCCTGTGAAATTTTATGATGACACCCTGCAGCTCTCCCAGACCAAGTTCCGGCTCCTTTATGGCCTCAACAACCACGGATTCCTTACCGACACCGATCTCATCACCAATGGCACTTATTGTACCCCTTTTAACAAATGTGTTCACAGCAAGCGTATCATATGCATCGAAATATATCTGGTAGCCTTCATAAGGTGCATTTGTCATCACTACAAGATTTTTCTTTTTCAGCAGCCTCAACTTATATTCCAGAGTGGAGAATGGTATTTTTGTGATCTTGAGCAACTCATCCATGGGCACCCACTCATAGTGCTTCATACCCACTTCGATACCCTGTAGTATGCGAAGGTCCTTGCTGTCAAGTTCTTTGAAAACTTTTATGACGTCGCCTATCATTTGCTGTGTGATTGTCGGGATTGTTTACATGATTTGTGGTAAAAAGTACGATTTTTAGATGAAGTATTCAGAGGAACTTGTTCCATGCTTCCTCCTCAACCCTTCTGATAACTTCCTTCAGCGGTAATTTCATCTGTTCCGCAACCCTGCGGCAGTCCTCGTACTCTGCAGACATGTGCAGGATCTCACCGCTTCTGTCCTGTGCGATCTTGACCGCGACGGTAAATTCCCTGGAACCGAGCATAATATCCACACTGTCCATCCTGCGATCTGCAACATAGCGGTGTTTGGTGGAGATCACCCGTATACCGAGCGTGCCCGTCTCCTTCATGAGCTCTCTGGCCACACGGTCACTATTCTCAGGCTTTGTGATCACCTTGATTATATGACCGGACCTTCCTTTTTTCATGGTCGCGGGTATGATCGTTACATCCCTTGCACCAACTGACAGGAGTTTCTCAAAAAGGCTCCCGAGGATCTCACCGGTCACATCATCCACGTTGGTCTCAAGCACCTCAATCGTGTCCTTTGAAAGCGTATCCTGCACGTCCATCATCATTGAGCGTAGTACGTTAGGATCTTCGGTATCCGCATCTCCCGCACCATAGCCGGTCGATCTCACTATCCCGCGCGGCAGGTCCTCCAGGGGTTTTGCAAAATAGGCAAGTATGGCTGCACCGGTTGGGGTCAGCATCTCCATGCTTCCCTGTCCGTAGAATATCAGACCACTCTGTCTGAGTATCTCAAGGGTTGCAGGTGCCGGAACCGCCATTGCACCATGTGCCGAGTGAACCTTCCCACCTCCCACATTGACAGGGGTTGTAAATACCGCATCTACTCCAAGTTCATGGATGGCAAAACAGGAACCGATAACATCCGCAAGCGCATCCTTCTGTCCGACCTCATGGAAATGCAATTTGTCAAGTGGCAGGCCGTGAACCTTTGATTCCGCTTCTGCCAGTATCTTAAAAACACCCAGTACACTCTGCTCCACAGCAGCAGGCAGTCCGACTCCTTTGACTACATCAACTATTTCGGAATAATGTCTGGAATGGGTCTCATAGGGTACATCTATCCTCACATTTACAGCATCAATACCCTTTTTGTCGACCCTGTCAACAGACACCGATACATCAACAGCGGATTCTATCAACTCACGCAGCTTCTGACTGTCAGCTCCAAGATCTATCAGGCTGGCAAGTATCATATCCCCGGCGGCACCTGAGAACGGTTCGAATATTAGAGACCTCATTTCATCACATCTGTAAATTCATCTGTTTGGATTTTGAAACAATTAACGCTGATGGAAAACATCCACAGCAAACATCATTCCCTATCTACATCCCCATTTCTGGCCTTTGCAACTGTATTTGCGATCCTGGCTGCAAAAGAGCCAGCCACGAAGCCCGCGTCAATGTTCACAACCGAGAGAACTGAACATGATTGTAACATGGAAAGCAACGCAGCCTCACCCCTGGCTCCCGCACCATAACCTGTCGATACGGGAAGACCGATGACAGGCACATCCACAAGGCCTGATACCACTGTGGGAAGAGTACCTTCCCTTCCGGCTGCAACAACGATCGAATCAGGCTTTTTCTCCTGGAGTTTTAGCATCTCACCCACAAGCCTGTGAAAACCCGCAACACCCACATCGTAGATGGCAATTGTCTCGCATCCCATTTCATTTGCCACCATTCGCGCCTCCTCCGCAACATCAATATCAGCGGTCCCGGCTGTGATAATAGCAACAACACCACCGGTTCTTGGAGCCGGGGTGCCGTCATGGACCACGGCCAATGTTCTGTGAAGGCTCCATTCAAGTTCCTCAGGATCGAAGCCAGCCTCCAGCGCTGCTCTGTGATCTTTTCCAAGGCGGGTAATCAGGACACGACCTGTTGCTGAGACCTGGGCCTTTGCTATCTCCACGATATCATCAGGGTCCTTTCCTTCCGCAAGTATAGCTTCCATGATACCTGTCCTGTGCTTGCGGAATATGTCCACCTTGGCAATATCCGAAACCGGGACATAACCCATGCACCTGATCTGCTCTTCCGCAGCTTCAAGGTCCATCTCGTTATTCTTTATCTTATTGAGTATGTTCTTAAGTTCCATCTTAAACTCCGATATTGGGTCCATGGGATAGTATAATTTAAGATAATCTGACATCAGTTATAGTTTTAATTTCATACCGTTGCAGATACATACAGATACATGTACTAACTCTGTCACAAGTAGAGAATCAACAGAAAACTATAATATACATGAAACTGAGTCTCCAATATGGAAGGACCACTTGAAAAAATATATAGTTTGCCGACCGCAGCCCTGATGATCGTTGGTATTATACTGAGTGCCTTTTTGTTCTACGCCATGATGAGGTCTGCAGAAAACGGTAATGTAGTTATGGTAATCCTGCTTGCGGTTGCTATCTCGATCGTTGCGTTTGTTGTGTCACAGGCTGTTAAGTTCCAGAAATTCAAAGACCTCTGAAAAAGAAATAAAGATCATTCCATTCTTTTTCTGGCTTCTTCAACTTCATCGACAATACCGGGATATTCCCGGAACATGGAAAGTATATCCAGAGCTGCGACAAGATCTACAACACCGATAGCCCCGATAGCTTCACCTGCAAGAGTTCTTATCGGTGCCACTATTACGGATTTTCCCCTGTACACCCCTTCAGAAGGAACCGTCCTGACCACTGTATTGGTCCTGATCACCTCTTCGAGTACCGGACCCGTATATTCCCTGTCAACGATAATACCTCTTTCCATCCGTATACCCCTGGAATTCATACTACGGATAGTTATGGGAATACCCAGCAGGGTGTGTATGGCTACTGCAATGGGTTCCAGATCTTCAGCAGTGGAATCTGCACATATCTTCAAACAATAAATGCCATCATTTTCATTGTTGCATTCCATTTTACATCATTCCATATGTGAGGGGAGGATCATCCCCTCTTCTGAGCTTATTCAAGACCCATGATATACTTGTAAGCCGATACTGCAGCAACAGCACCATCGGAAACCGCAGTGACCACCTGCCACATTACAGTTTCACGACAATCACCTGCTGCAAATATGCCGCTGACAGAACTTTGCATTAAACCATCGGTCTTGATGAAACCATTCTTGGTTTTTTCGACATCAACGATTTCCGTTCTGGGACTTATGCCCACAAAAATGAATACCCCGTCAATATTCATCTCTTTGGTCTCGTTCGTCTTCACATTTTTCAGGCGTACCTTTTCTACAAGTTCATCACCCAGGATCTCTTCCAGAGTTGTGTCCCAGATGAATTCGATGTTCTCCTTTTCAGTAGCCCTTTTCTTCAGGAGGTCACAGGACCGGAGCTCATCCCTTCTGTGAATAACGTAGACCTTACCGGCGATATTGGAGAGGATCAGAGCTTCGGTGATGGCTGAGTCGCCCCCTCCAACCACAATGACCTCCTGACCGGCAAAGAAAGGACCGTCACAGGTTGCACAATAGGAGACACCTTTTCCAAGGTATTTACTCTCACCGGGAACTCCAAGCCTTCTGGGTTCCGCACCTGTTGCCATTATCACGGCCTTTGTCTCTATTTCCTCGTCAAAGGTGATAATGGTCTTGCTATCACCATTGTCCTTTATTGTCTTCACCTCTGCAGCCTTCATTTCGACACCTGCTGCGGTGGCATGTGCCTTGAAATGCTGCATGAGCTCACGCCCTGAAATCGAGGGGAAGCCCGGGAAGTTCTCAATTACGCTGGTAAGTGATATCTGCCCCTGAACTATGGATTTTTCAAGTACGATAACATCCATGCCATACCGGACGGCATATATACCCGCTGCCAGACCTGCAGGCCCTCCTCCTATAATGACAAGATCATACATTGTACCGACCATCAGGTTACGACATTACTTGCCTGTTCTCTGTCAGGAACACCAACAAAGGCAACCTCATCATCAATGATGGTTGTGGGTATCGAACGAATATGGAACTTCTGGGCAAGCTCTTTTCCTTCGGGAGTATCAAGTTCGACCTCATTATATTCAAAGCCATACTTGTCCTTCAGATCTCTCCAGAGACTCTTTGCTGCCGGACAGAAATGACACCATTCCGAATGTACTAGAGTTACTTTAACCAATTATACCACTCCTTATGATTTTGTTGATTTTAGTTAGTATTGATATATCTTGTTCCAGATTATATAAATTTGTAGGCTCACAGAGCAGGGTATTAATACCACCTGTCCACAAAAACAGGAGTGGCTTAGAAACAGGAAAAGGAGTTGATCGGTATACCACGATATTCAGTAGAAGAGTTCATTGAACAAACCTCCCAGAAAGATCTGGGCGAAGGAAAGTTCGAACTGGAACGGGACAGATTGCTCGAAGTGAACCTCGATGGAAGGCTGTGGACCAAGAAAGGCACCATGGTGGCCTATCACGGAGATGTCAAGTTCACACGTGAAGGAGTGCTGGAACACGGACTCGGGAAATTCATGAAAGAAGCATTTACAGGAGAAGGATTGTCCCTTACAAAAGCCGAAGGAGAAGGCAAGGTCTACCTGGCAGATAACGGAAAAAAGATATCCATAATTAATCTTCAGAACGACTCATTCTATGTCAATGGTAACGACCTGCTGGCCTTTGAAGAGGGAATAGACTGGGACATCAAGCTCATGAAAAAGATGGCAGGAGTGGTTTCAGGGGGATTGTTCAGTATAAAGCTTGAGGGTACCGGCATGGTAGCCATCACTACCTACTACGACCCCATAACATTGAAGGTTAACAAGGATGCACCGGTCTACACCGATCCCAATGCCACCGTCGCATGGTCTGGTAATTTAAAGCCGGACATGAAAACCGATATGTCGCTTAAGACCTTCATGGGAAGATCAAGCGGCGAGAGCATACAGATGGCTTTCAAAGGAGAGGGTTTTGTCGTGATACAGCCCTTTGAGGAAGTAGCATACCTTACAAACACGCCCTGATAGAACAAAAAAATGTGAAATATCTTTTTTTAGTTCTTTATTTATTTTTATCATCAGGCCTTGGTGATGCAGTCATATCTTACATTGGCCCTTATAAGCTCAGGGACATCACCCCACAGGCCCATGAACTCACCCTGTATTACAATAGCACCTTTTATCCCCGCAACATTTCTCACAACCTCAAAAGCTTCCTGTACAGCTTCCTTACCGATCCCAGTTGCGTTACCCAGTGCCGTTGCTGCAGAATCCGCAAGGGAGACATTGTCTGAGAAAACAACCGCCGCATCTGCCATCCCGAAACTGATGGAGGGTCCGACAGTACCTGAGGATGTGCATACACCTTTAATGGAATCTCCCGGCTCAAGGGTAAAACCCAGATCCTTCAGTGGCGATTCACCTGCATATATACCCATGACAATCGGACGATCATTGATAACAGCGATATCGCCGCCATTGTCCACAACGGCAAAGGATGCTCCGTTTTCAACCATCTCTTCCACTGCCAGGGATGAGATGGTACCTGCCACAGCGCTCATGGGCCCGATGCCCATTGCATTTCCAGCCTCTACCAGCCTCCTGACGATCTCCGGGGCATCACCCTGCAGTTCATAGGGTTCCAGGCTTGTTTTGAAAAATGGGTCTGAGGATATATACCGCTCAAGCTCCATGCGGTGATGGACAATGGCCTTCTTGGCAGCCTCTATATGTGACTTTTCATCTGCCTGTATGCTGACGATGGTTTCTTTCAGGCGATAATTCTCTTTCATGTTAGATCATTAAAATAAAAAAATAGCCTGAAAGGCTTTTTGTTTGCTAATCACAATATTAACCGTTATCGATGAGGCTCAGGGCGTTGTGCGGGCACATTTCAACACAGGTGCCACACTGTATACACTTGCTCTTATCAACAAGAAGGCTGTAATCCTCATCCAGTGAGAACACTTTTGTGGGGCACACGGACATACAGGCACCGCATTCCACACATTCATCCTCATCCCATTCTATGGGAGTGTCAAGCTTTCTGACAACCGCACCTTTTGATACCAGCGCAGACTTCATCTTCTCGAAGAGTTCTTCCTGGACATCAGCAACGACCTCACCGTGTGAGCGGTCAAAGTGTGCCTGGGAAACGTTCAGGAGTACACCGGTCTCAACAATAGCTTCCGCAAGAATGGGTTTTGTGACAATCTCCGATGATATATTGATCTTTACTTTCATATCAGTGCCTCCTAGCATACAGTTTACTGATGTCATCACTTGTGATAATACCTATAACGTGATTCTCCTTGTTCAGAACCGGAAGCGCAGACACTCCTTTCAGATCAAGGCGCCTTGCCACAACATCCACACGCTCATCAGTCTTTGCGGTTATGACCTTTCTTGTCATCATATCTTCCACAAGGTCGAACTTGTCCTGGGAGACCGCTTTTGAGATATCCCATGCAGTAACAATTCCCACAAGTGAACTATCCTTACTCACCACAGGGAGATGATTGAATTCGGAATCCATGATGATCTTTGCAGCCTTGTAGACACTTGCATCCTTCTCTATCGTCACCACATTTGTGGACATGATCTCTGATACAAAACTAACGCCTTCTGTCTCTTTCATTGGTTTTGCCGAAGTATTGGCAGGCAGGTTCTCCACCGGCATGGATACGAAGAAATCACCCTTTGATATCCAGTCCTTCAGCTCGGCTGCAATCTTCCTGGCTTTCTTGAAACTGGAAAGTGACGATGTTGCAGCCTCTGTGCCGTTGATCTCAATTGATCCTGACTTCAGCTCCGCATACGTAACCTGACGCAGTGCAGGACGATCTCTGCTGGGTACACTGTAATCAAGTATATTAGTAGTGATGTCCGCATCCGTTACTGCTGTAGCTTTTGCTACATTCTCGTCGAGTACCGGGATCGGAATACCCATTCCCACATACAATGATGTACCGTAACCTGTGAAATTCGCAGCTCTGATGTAGTCCGAACTCATCTTCTTCATATCACCCTGAACCATAAGGGTGCCGAACTGGCCTGCGGATGCATGCTGCGTACCCTGTCCCACGATGTATCCCTGGGTACCACCAAGGAAGATACGACTGCCTGTTCCTATGGTACGGTATTCAGGATCATTTGAAAGAGGGGACAGTACACCTGCACCCGAATAGGTCACATTTCCGTATTTGGGAAGCAAAGAGCCCATATAGGTGTGAATGGTCTGCTTGGTACCATTGGTCGCTGCATTATACTTCTGATATGCATTCCTCGGATTGACCATGATCGCCTGGTTCATATCATCAAGGGCCAGTGAAGTATCAAGTATCTTGCGCGGATAACAGTCAGTCCCGTGGGAGATCGCATGCAGATCCACAGATTTACCTCTTATGAGGTCTTCCATCACATGCGCTCCGCCATATTCCATGCCAAGTGAGTCCGAAAGCTGTGTAGCACCCAGGAACGCATCCACGGCGGCCACACCCGTGTAGGCCTCAACATCGTTCATCCACACCTTCTGCATTTTGATCGGCGGCTCAGAATGGCCGAAATTGAACCATACTCCGGATGAACACATGGCACCAAAGGTACCTGTGGTCACAACATCTACGTCCCTGGCAGCATCCTCCGGTCCAAGTTCCGCAACGATGTCCACCATTTCCTCCGCTGTGACAACGTTGACACTGCCATCCTTTATCTTTGAATTGATCTCATGAATTGTTTTTTTAACCATGCACTATTACCTCGGATACCATGAAAGGAATAATTTAGACTACTATAAATTACTTATGGTAATTTGAACTGAAGGATTACCGGACTAAAACAAATATCAATATAAGCTTTTTATCTACCGGGCAGATATAATATACGGATGATAAAACGAAGCATACCTGCGTCTTAAAAAGAAGGAAAAAGGCAGGAATGAGGACCGTACTGTCAGTCTATTTGGATTAGTCGCTTTTTACCGAAGTCCTTTGCTGTCAGAATGACCTCAAGGACGCCGTTCCTGTAATTTGCCTGTGCGGTGTCAGGGTCAACAGTCACAGGGAACTCTACATGCTCAAAGTATTCGATGTCACCACTGGAAGCCTTCAGTTCCATTGAGGACTCACTGGCATTCACTTCGATATCACTTTTCTCAACGCCCGGCAGTTCTGCTACTACATGCACCATATCATCGATCTCAAAGATATCGATTAATGGCTGTGTTTGTTCAATACGGACCTGATGTCTGTTCTCCGGGCTAAGATCTTCTTCGTAGTCCGGCATGTTGCCGAACTCCCTGATCTCAGGTTCTTCCCCTGGACGTTTAGATACGGAAAAACCATAGACGAAAGGCTGTTTAGAAATGTCGTCCAGATCCAGCCCGAACTTTTCCATCATGTGTTCAATGATATCCTCTATATCTCTGAAATCCTCATCATCCGGGAACTTATCAAAAAATCCTCGTCTTTTTCTTTTGTCCGACATTGAAACACCACGTTGATTTAGGAATAAGCCAATTAATTAAAGTACTCACAACTATTTTTCTCTTTTTGTATCCTAGCAGAATTGTAGAATAGGGCATCCCATATAAAATGACTCATTGAAAAGTAATGATCCATGTATTGTTCCTGAACTAAAGGATGAAAAAAAGCTTCGGAAGAAGATATTCTTATAAAGGATAGCACAAGCATATTTTATATGGCACAGAGTCCCGGCATCCCGGCTAAAAACGGGAAGGAACTCTTTCCACTATACACAGTCACGTTCATTGGTACCCTTGGCTTTGGTATAATACTTACCTTCCTTGTGTTCCTTGTAACTGAATACGGAGGCAATGCATTGATCTACGGACTACTTGCCTCAACCTATCCTGCCTTTCAGCTCATAGGAGCTCCCATACTGGGACGGTGGTCCGACATCCATGGCAGGAAGAAGATATTGCTTTTAAGCCAGATCGGAACACTTGTGGCATGGATAATCTTCCTTGCGGCCCTGTTCTTACCGGTTACCGAACTGATAGATGTCAATTCCGACATATTGGGAATCTTTACGATCACCCTCCCACTGCTTGCAATGTTCTTTGCACGAGCACTTGACGGGGCGACCGGTGGTAACGTGTCGGTTGCCAATGCATATCTTGCCGACCTGACATCAGAAGAAGAAAGAAACAAGAACTTTGGCAGGATGTCCGTTGCATCCAACCTTGGTTATGTGGTCGGACCCGCACTTGCCGGGGTCCTTGGTGCGACAGTCTATGGAGAGATCCTGCCAGTGTCCGCGGCACTGGTCATTTCGGTGATCGGTACATTGATAATCATTTTCTTCCTCCCGGAAACATCGGCATGTACCATGGAAGAGTATCCTGAGACAGAAAGTATCCGAAAGGTGCTCGGACAAGAACAAAAGGAATGTTTTGAGGTCGAAAATGGAAAGGACATAAAACTGCGGGACGTATTCAGGCTTGAATATATCCCTTTCATGCTTATGCTGTACTTTTTGATATTTCTGGGGTTCAACATATACTATACAGCCTTCCCCGTATATGCCGTGGATCTTCTTGAATGGAACCCGGCTACCCTGGGAATTTACTTCTCGGTCATCAGTGCCATGATGGCATTCGTACAGGGACCGATTCTCGAAAGACTGACACAGAGATACATGGAATCTGTCCTGATAGTTGTCGGTGGTTTCGTACTCGGATTACAATTCCTTCTAATAATTCCCGGTAACATATATCTGATCTACCTTGCAGCCATCTGCTTCGCATTCGGTAACGGAGTTATGTGGCCCAGTATCCTTTCTGTACTTTCAAAGTTTGCGGGAAAGACATACCAGGGGTCTGTCCAGGGTTTTGCCATGAGTTCCAGCAGTTTTGCAAGCATACTGGGACTTCTTGCCGGAGGAATTCTTTACACCCAGATCAAAGCCTTCTCCTTCCTCATAGCAGCAGTCATCATTTTTACCGTGGTATTCCTCTCATTCAGACTTATAAAGCTGGAGAAACAGAAAGAATGAGAAAACGTTATTGGGACAAAAACAAATATCATTTTACTGAAAAGATAAAAGGAGAATATATATGGTCGATCTCAAAGGTATGTTTACCAACGAAAATGTGGGTGGTCTTGACCTGCTCATAAGAGCTTTTTTAGGAACATTTGCTCTCACAACCCTGGCAGCAGGTATACTTAATGACAGCAAGCTGAAATGGGTGCTGGCAATAATAGGATTTGCAGGGGTCTTCACCTCCCTTACAAGGCATTGTACACCATATAACCTGCTTGGAATCAACACTGCAGAAAAGAATGAAAGTATATGCCAGATCACAGAGGAAGCAGAAAATGAAGAATAATTAACTGTAAACCTGCAGATCAATCTAATTCGAGCGAATCCGTTGTTTCAAATGACAACAGCCTGAAAGACATCAGGAAAGCTGCATAGACGATAACCGCTGCAATAATAAAGGTCCATATCCCGACCTGGGCATATATGAAGCCGCCGAACACAAGGCCTACGATACTTGCAATACTTGTAAAACTGGAAGATACACCCTGTACCACACCCTGATGTGTCCTTCCCGCAAGCTTTGAGAGTATCGACTGGATCGAAGGCCACATGAAGCCGTTGCCGATCGCAAAGAGAACTGCAGCAGCGTATGCAAGCAGAACATCACTGAATGCAAGCAGAACAAAATTCGTCCCGAGTATCAGACTACCTATGATCGCCAGCCTGCTGTCTGAAAGCTTCTTTGAAGCTCTGCTTAACACCGGACCTTCAACGATCACAAGCAGAAAGCTCAGCAGGGAAAAGAAAAAGCCCATTTCCGCAACATCCCATTCAAGCCTGTCTATGGCATATACCGGAAAAGCCGCATAGAACATATTAAAGGCAATGAAGAGGAGGAAATAGATCAGAAGCATATAAGGTATATGTTCGATAGCGAATGCATCCCTGAAACCTGATCTCTCTTTTCTGTCAGAGCCTGCACAATCCTTGTGCTCATTTACAAGAATCCTTTTTACATTGGATTTGCCCCTATCAGGATTTTGCACACACTTCCGTGATTCCGGAACAAAGAAGGCAATCAACAGAACTCCTACCAGTGATATTATGATGGCCGCCAGAACCGGCAATTTTTCCCCGTAGACCGTTACACTCAGAAGACCGGCAAGTGCCGGACCTGCTATGAATCCAAGGTTCATTGCCACCGACATACGGCCGAAATTCTTACTCCTATCCTTTTCCTCGGTAATATCAGCAACATATGCGTTTGCGACTGAAACATTACCACCTGTCAGGCCGTCAAAGGCCCTTGCAATGAACAGTAAGATCAATGGAATTGTTATTACGAACTCACCGAGAAGGTTCGAGTCAACATCACGGAGTGCCACGACCGGGATAAAGAGAGCCAGCATGAAGATCAACCAGGAGAGTAGGGTGCCTGTCTGACTTAAAAACAGGATCTTCTTCCGGCCGTAGGTATCAGACCACTTACCCAGCAGTGGAGCTCCAACTAGCTGGAAAGCAGGGTACATGGAAGCCAGTATACCATAGACAAGTGCATTCCCACCAAACCTCTCCACCAGGAAAACCAGAAACGGAAGTACAAGACTCAAACCCAGAGTACCGATAAAGTTCACGGAAAGGATCGGATAAATGGAGATCTTGCTGGAGTTGTCTTCTGACATTGTCGATTTAAATTAAAAATGAATACTATTTGGTTTTTTTGTACAAAGATGGTATCCTGCTCTGGCCAGAATGCCAGGTAAAAGATATATCTAAGGTGAACCCTACCCGGAAGGTATGGAAGAACTATACCTAAAGGACTGTTACCTAAAAGAATTTGAAGCTACGGTTGAAAGCGTGAAGGATGATAAATTCGTGGTGCTGGACAGAACCGCCTTTTACCCGAAATCAGGAGGCCAGCCGCATGACACAGGAGTGATCGTGCGTGACGACGAGGAGTTCCCTGTTGTTTTTGTAGGCAAGTTTGACGGAACAGTCAGTCATGAAGTATCAAAAGTCGGCCTCAAAGAAGGAGACAGGGTGAAAGGGATCATAGACTGGGACAGAAGGCAGCTTTTCATGAAATACCATACCGCATGTCATATACTCAGTGCGATAATCCATGATGAGACAGGTGCTAAAATAAGCGGGAACCAGCTTGCTGAAAATAAGACAAGGGTTGATTTCAATCTGGAGAACTTTGACAGGGAGCAGATCAAGGCCTATGAATCAAAGGTCAACAGGATAATAGATATGAACATCCCGGTGGATATCAGTCTTCTGACAAGGGAAGAAGCTTTCAGCATCCCTTCGGTGGTTAAGCTCAAGGACGCATTCCCTCCTGAACTGGAAGAAATAAGGGTGATAAGCATAGAGGACGTTGACAGGCAGGCCTGTGGAGGAACACATGTATCAAACACGGGAGAGATTCCTCATATCGAGATATTCAAGGCAGAGAATAAGGGAAAGAACAACAGGAGAGTATATTTCAGATTCAGGGACGAATAAGGACTGACATTGCTTCTGAGCGAATCTGCTCTTAAGAAAGCTGATCTGCCAGAGCAGGTTCTGCAATTTCCTCATTTTCCACATACACAGGTAAAAGTATATGGACATTGGTACCCACTCCTTCGGTACTTTCGATCCATATCTTTCCTTCGTGGACCTCGACAATGTTCTTTGAAAGATAGAGGCCAAGACCGTTACCACCATAACTGCGGCTCATGGACCCGTCAACCTGGTAAAAGCGTTCGAATATGCGTGAAAGATGGTTCTCAGGTATGCCGACACCATAATCCGAGATCTCAATGTGCATCCACTCGTTCTCCTCGGACAGCGATATTTCAACCTTCCCCGAATCGGTGGAGAACTTTATGGCGTTATCCAGAATATACACAAAAAGCTGCTTAAGTATCTCCGTATTGCCGTAAACAAAACGCATGTTCTTTCCGAATTTCCTGTCAATGGAGATATTCTTATCCTCGATCTTGAAGGAGAGACTGGCAATGGCATTTTCCATGAGGTCGGTCAAACAGAGGGGAGAGAATACATGTTTTTTCTTGAACTGAAATGAATTCATGTGCAGGAGAGATTCGATCAATGTGTAAAGGCGTTCGGAATTCGAGACAATTACCTTGAGACCATGCTTCTGCTTCTCGTTAAGTTCACCCAGCATGCCTTCGTACATGATCTCACTGTATCCTTTGATGGATATCAGCGGGGTCTTGAGCTCATGAGTCACATTGGATACGAACTCATCCTTCATCTGGTCCAGCGATCTGAGTTCTTCATAGGACCTGGTCGTCTTTTCCAGAAGTTCTATGTTCTCAACAGTTATTCCAGCAAGTTTACCCACGCTCTCAAGGACATACAGATCCTCCTCATCCAGGTAATAGCCCTCTTTAATGGATAAGGTGAAAAAACCGATTATTCTATTACGCGCCAGCATCGGGAAAACAACAAAATCACCATTCTGGCCTTCGGGGAATCCCGGATCTACCGTGGTGGCAAGAGATCCGTCCCTCTCACCGGATATCTTATCGTTTTCAAGGATGGCAGATACGAACGGATGGTCAAGAGAGATATTATCCACATGTTTTTTAATCCTGGCAGGAGCACCTGCATTCGCAACCATAACAGCTTTGCCTGCATCATGCCTGATCATATGTATAAAACCGTAGTCTGCTCCCAGGTAGGAAAGGACTTCATTTAACACATCATCTAAAAAAGAGTCACCATCAAGAGAATTAGCGGATATGGAAGTTGCTGAGTGCAGGATCAACAGGTCCTTTTCCTTTTTCGATACTTTTTTCTGCGCAATATCACACTTTGCCGACATGCCGGCAACCGAAATACCAGATAGCATGAACACCAGAAAGATAAAAGATGGAAGGTAGAGCTCACGTGAAGATAGCTCTGTGAAACGGCTTAGAATACTTCCATTTTCAATAACAGGGTTATTCAAAAAGTCAAAGCAAAGCAGCACAAGAAAGGCAAAAATCACTGAGACCAGAATAACTGAGAGTTTTTTATTCATGCACCACCTGTGAAAAACAATGCTGACTTTCTATAAGCTGTCATTGTTCTTATATTAAATATATAAAATCCACCTATATACCATATATATGTTCCGATTATGAAGTTCCTACACGCGGATAGGTAGTGCATACAGGTCTGCTACGTCATCTGATGCTTAACTTTTTAAGTAGTTAGAGATATCTAAAGTTGCTATCTCAAAGCCGATGAGCGTGAGATAAAAACGTAAGGCTTATGGGCAGCTTGCAGACAATTATAATACATATGGTTACTTAGTTCCATACCATAATGCAGAGATAATTATCATCAAATACATAATAATTATATTGATCTTGTGGAGATAAACATAATGAAAGTATTGGTCAGCGATCCGTTATCAGAGCAGGGATTGACAAAGCTCAATGAGCATTTCACAGTTGACGTGTTAACCGGTCTCTCAGAAGAAGAACTGGTGGAAAAGATACCTGATTACGAAGCTCTTGTTATCCGCAGCGGTACACAGGTTACAAGGAAGGTAATCGAGGCTGCGGACAAAATGAAGATCATCGGGAGAGCAGGAGTCGGAGTCGACAATATTGATGTAGAAGCTGCTACTGAGAAAGGAATTATTGTTGTTAACGCTCCGGAGGGTAATATGCTCTCGGCCGCCGAGCACACCGTCGCAATGATGCTTGCACTTTCAAGGAATATCCCTCAGGCCAATTCATCATTGAAGTCCAAAAAATGGGAACGCAAGAAGTTCATGGGTGTTGAGGTCAATGGTAAGACCCTTGGTGTGATCGGACTCGGACGCATCGGCGCAGAGGTGGCAAAGAGGGCACAGGGACTGGAAATGGATATTCTGGCATATGATCCTTTCATATCCGAGGAGAGGGCCAAAGAGCTTGGTGTCAAACTCATGAGTGTGCAGGAGATCGCAAAGGAAGCCGACTTTATCACAGTCCACACACCACTTACAAAGGAAACAAGGAACATCATCGATAAAGAAGAATTCGACATGATGAAGGACAATGCAAGGATCATTAATTGTGCACGTGGAGGCATAATCAATGAGGAAGCACTGGCCGAAGCTCTCAAGAACGGTAAGATCGCAGGTGCCGCAGTAGATGTGTTCGTAAACGAGCCACCCTTTGATAGCCCCTTGCTTGAATGTGAAAATCTCATAGCTACTCCGCATCTTGGTGCATCCACACAGGAAGCACAGATAAATGTTGCAGTCTCCGTTGCCGACGAAGTCATCTCGGTACTCAGAGGAGGAAGTGCAAAGAACGCACTCAACATACCATCTGTAAAGCCGGAGATAATGACCATGCTTGCCCCATATATCCAGCTTGCTGAGACCATGAGCAGTGCCTGCGCCCAGTTAATGGGAAAGAATTACGAGAGCATTGAGATCAGCTACCACGGAGAAATTGCGGAAAAGGATACAAGACCTATGACCGTTGCAGCGTTAAAAGGAATGCTCCAGGTAGCTCTCGGATCAGGGGTCAATTATGTCAATGCACCTTCGGTTGCAAAATCCAGAAAAGTCGAAGTTATTGAAAGTAAATCCGAAACCTCAGAGGAATATGCTTCCACCATAGGAATTAAGATCACAAAGGGTAATGAATCCGAGTCGATCATGGGTGCTGTAATAGGTGATGCAGGCAAGATTATCAGTATCAATGGAGAGCATGTAGATATAGTCCCATCCGGGTTTATCGTTGTTGCAAAGCACATCAATAAACCAAATGTCATAGGCCCTTGCTGCATTGTGCTTGGTAAGAACAATATTAACATATCAGGCATGCAGGTTGGCAGAGTTGAGGTTGGCGAAACAACCATTATGGCATTAAATGTTGATTCAGAGGTTTCCGAGCCAATACTCAAAGAAATGAGATCAGTAGAAGGAATTATTGACGCAAAACTGATCAGCCTCTGATTACACCTGTAGTAATATATTTAGCATATAGTCAGCAATATAGTTACAAAGGCGGAAGATGATCGTTTAAAATGATGCGAAAGCGAATATATCACCGGTTTCCTCACAGAGAGGTAGAATTCGAGCAGAAGTACCGCTATCACTCGGATCTACCCTTTTTTACAAAGGTCATGGCGAATATGGATGGCAAATTCGGAATGTTTGTCACCGAATCCGTGTCCCAGCGAGGGCACAGGATACAGGCCAAAAGGGAAATCCGTGTGGAGATCGTGACCAACGGTATAGACTTCGCCCCTCTGAGCTACGAAAATGTTGATGAGATCATCGGGACCATCGAAAATGAAGGAATCATCGATTTCAGGATATCTCTGAATTATAGTTACCTGGATGGCAAATATAACAGAGTCCCTTTCAGAGGCGACATCTACCTGGTGCGCGCAATCCTTGAGAATGAGTTACTGGTCCTTCAGATAAACCATATAGACGGACAGAAACGCACGGAATGTGGCAGGCTTGCGGATACGATCATCGATGAGCTAAGACGCGGATCATAAATGGATGAACTTAAACTGGTTGTTGCGAGCCCATTCAAGAAAAAAGCAACTTCCTCCCTTTCAATAAAGGATTTCGAGTTTGCTCTCTCCTTTGATCTGAAGTGGATGGCTCCGGATCTTGCATCAAAGGTACGGGACAAGGCCATCAGTTCCCGGCTCCTGCGGCTTGAGGGAGACAGGCTCATACCTTCTTTTGCAGTTGATAAGATAGAGATACCGCATGGTTTCAGGCCATCGGGGAATGTCTTTGCCGAGAAGAGCCCGATAGAGGAACTCATTACCATGATCTCAGCAAAGAGCGGTAAGAGTGAAAAGGAAACCATCGCCGGAATAAATACCCTTCAGGAACGCTTCGGTGACCTGGTTGATATTGAGATCGCGGCACTTATCCTTGCAAAGGAAAAGGGCTGCGATATCGAGGGCATATATCAGAAGGTCTATGACAAGTTCATGGATAATGACTGAATACATAAGCTTTATGTACTAGTAATGTTATTCAGAGTCACGAATCTATCCATGATAGATTACATGTTCTTACTTTACTGGCACCTTACGGATGTTCGAACGCGTTTAATGCGTGAGTGAGAATAATCTTGCGGAGGAACATTATGAGCAAGAAAACATATGTTAAAATAGTTAGAAAGACAAATCCAAGGATACCAAAGTTGATTGAGAATCTCAAACAGGTATCCCGTGATAATGATGTGCTCATCTGGAAGGATGTGGCAAGCAGGCTTGAAAAACCAAGGCAGAACTATGCTGAAGTCAATCTTAGCAAAATAAACAGGTATGCAAACGAGAATGAAACTGTTCTTATACCTGGTAAGGTCCTGGGTTCAGGAGCCATCGCTAAGGCAGCAAACGTTGTTGCACTGGGCTTTAGCGCAACAGCAAGGGAAAAGATCACCGACCTTGGCGGAAAGTGTTTGACGATCGAACAGATCCTTGAAGAGAATCCAAAGGGATCCGGCATAAGGATTTTGCAGTGAAGGTGATCAGAATGACAATAATTGATGCAGACGGACTCATTATGGGAAGGCTTGCAAGTACTGTTGCTAAAAGATTGCTTGATGGCGAAGAGATAGACATTATAAATGCTGACAAAGCAGTAATATCAGGTTCCAAGCTCAGTACCATAAAAGAATACGACGAGATGTTGAAGATCGGAAGTCGCGAATTTGGACCGTATTTCCCAAGAAAGCCAGACAGAATACTTAAAAGAACTGTCAGGGGAATGCTTCCTTACAAACGTTCAAGAGGAAAGGATGCAATGGCACGCCTTAAGATCTATATGGGTGTCCCTGAGGAATTCAAGGATAGGGAAATGACCACTGTTCCGGAAGCAGACATGAACCGTCTGAGCTCAAACAAGTACATAACCCTTGGAAGAGTCAGCAAAAAACTGGGTTCCAAATTCTGAGGAGATAAGAAATGTCGACTAAAATTGTAACTACATCCGGTAAAAAGAAGACAGCAATTGCACGCGCAACTGTTAAAAAAGGAACAGGAAAAGTGCGCATTAACAAGAAACCTCTTGAGATATACGATCCTGAGTTTGCCAAGCAGAAGATAGACGAAGCAGTCATGGTCGCAGGAGAGACTGCATCCACCCTGGATATCGATGTCACTGTAAGCGGCGGCGGAATCATGGGTCAGGCAAATGCTATCAGAACCGCTATTGCAAGAGGCATAGTAGATTGGACAAATGACACTGAGATCCGTGACACCTACATGGAGTACGACCGTAACCTGCTGGTAAACGATTCCAGACAGAAGGAAACCAAGAAGTTCGGCGGACCTGGTGCACGTTCCAAGTATCAGAAATCTTACAGGTGAGCTTTAAGAAATGATTCCAGTCCGGTGTTTTACCTGCGGAAAGGTAATTTCAAACTGTTGGGAAGAATACAAAAGACGTGTTCAGGAAGGAGAAAATCCCGGCAATGTTCTTGATGACCTCGGGGTCACAAGATATTGCTGCCGAAGGATGATCCTTTCACATGTCGAACTTGTAGACACGCTGGCTCCATACCAGTAAAGGGACCGTAGGGTAGCCTGGACCATCCTTCGGCGTTCGGGACATGAAGATATCATGCGGATCACGCCGGTACCTGAGTTCAAATCTCAGCGGTCCCATACCTTTTAAGGTAAACACTGGGGAGCCTGCAGCAAGTCATGAAACCACATTCGGAGGGATTCCGAATAAAAATCATTCAAATTAATTAAGACCATAGCAGGGTTGATTACAAGAGACTGTTTTGATGCTGATAGTGACTATGGTCGACTTATTTTAGTTATTATTGTTACGGAATTGTACGTTAGGTGATCGATTGAACACAGAACACTATACAAGGTATGAAAAAGCAAGGATCATTGGAGCCAGGTCATTACAGATTTCAATGGGAGCACCAGTGCTAATCGATGATCAAAATACAAATTCCCTTTATCTTGCAAGAAAAGAGTTTGAACTTGACATAATCCCGATTACTGTTAAAAGAGATTATTCATAAGGTGATAGTATGGATACAAATGAAGATATCAAAATTACTGAAGATACTAATACAGAAGTAGAGAGTGAAGAAACAACCGCAACCACCGAGGCAAAAGAAGCAGGGGAAGCAGAGAAGACCACATCACTTGTCCCGATCGATGAATATCTTGCAGCCGGAGTACATATCGGTACTCAGCAGAAGACCGAGAATATGATGAAGTTCGTATACCGTGTCAGAACCGACGGCCTCTATGTACTTGACATCCAGGCTACAGACGAGAGGATCAAGTTAGCTTCAAACTTCCTTTCCGAATATGACCCTGCAAGGATACTTGTGGTATCTGCAAGGCAGTACGGACAGTTCCCTGCAAAGATGTTCGCAAAGGCTATCGGAGCAAAGTCAATGGTCGGAAGGTTCATCCCCGGTACACTCACAAACCCTACGGTAGAGAACTTCTTCGAACCTGATGTGGTTATTGTTACCGACCCGACCGGTGACGCACAGGTCATTAAAGAGGCAAACGATATCGGAATACCTGTAGTGGCACTCTGTGACACTAACAACATGACATCCTTTGTCGATTTTGTCATCCCTACAAACAACAAAGGTAGGAAGGCACTTTCACTTGTGTACTGGTTGCTTGCAAGAGAAGTTTCAGAGTCAAACAATTCAGTATTCAACTACGATCTTGAGAGTTTCGAAGCAGGCGTCTGAGCCTGCCGTTTAGCTGTACAGGCATACTACAAATATAAAAAACCCGTATATCCCAGTAGGGGTGAACAGTAGTATGAGACAGACAACAGTTGCCGGCCAGTTTTATCCGTCGAATCAGAAGAGTCTTAAGAAAGAACTTAGCAGATGCTTTAGGAATGTAGAGATCCGGGAAAGGGACATCACAGGTGCTGTGATTCCCCATGCCGGATATATCTATTCGGGAGAAGTTGCAGCACATGCATATGCAGCACTTCCGAAAGCGGACACTTACGTATTCTTCGGTCCCAATCATACGGGATACGGATCTGCCATCGCTCTTTCACAGGAAAGCTGGTCAACTCCGTTCGGAAAAATAGAAGCCGACCAGGAAATGGGAAAACTCCTCGCCGGAACTATCATGGACTATGACGAGCTGGCACACAGGTATGAACATTCCATAGAAGTACAGCTACCTTTTCTCCAGTACAGATTCGGAGAAGGTTTTAAGATACTACCAATCTGCATGGGACTTCAGGATGAGGAAACCGCCGTGGAGGTAGGACAGGAGGTCGCACGTGCTGCAAAGGCAAGCGGTAAGAAAACCGTCTTCATCGCATCCAGCGATTTCACACATTACCAGCCTGCACAGGTGGCAGATGATAACGACCACTACCTGATAGATTCCATAATAAAGGGAGATATACCGGAATTTTACAGAAGACGTGAAGAGAGGAATATCACAGCCTGTGGTTTCGGACCCATCGCAGCCATGCTTACTGCATCAAAAGAATTCGGAGCAGAAAAAATAGACCTGCTAAAGTATGCAAACAGCGGAGATGTAAGCGGAGATTATTCACAGGTTGTGGGATATGCAGCACTGGTGGTTGAATAAGATATGCGGATGGATCTGGAGTTAATATGATAACGTGTTCTGCACCCGGAAAAGTTTACCTGTTCGGTGAGCACGCAGTTGTTTACGGACAAAGTGCCATATGCTGTGCCATCGACCTGCGTACAAGGGTGCAGGCAGAAGAACATGACTCCATTGTTATCGAATCGGTGCTCGGGACAACAGGTCTGGATCAAGAGGTGCATCCCTATGTTTCCAGAGTGATCGAAAAGATGAAGGCTTTCGGCAATATCCGGGGTGTGAGAATACATATAGATTCAGAACTTCCCGTGGGTTCAGGTCTCGGATCTTCCGCAGCTGTCACCGTGGCAAGCATACAGGCTTTGAACCAGCTTTATTCATGCGGACTGCAGCTTGAGGAAGTTGCGAGCATGGGGCATATAATCGAAAGGGAAGTGCAGGGAAATGCAAGTCCAACCGATACCTATGTGAGCACCATGGGCGGAGTGGTGATGATACCGGAGCGCCGCAGACTCAATGGTCTGGAATGCAGTATCATTGTCGGGAACACAGGAAAGTTCTCTTCAACCAGGGAACTTGTGGCAAATGTCGCAAAGCTGAGACAGGAATTTCCGGATATAATCGATCCCATATTGAATAACATAGGCAGGATGTCCCATCTGGCCGAAGAGCATGTCAACAGGTATGACTATGAGACCATGGGTAAGCTCATGAATGTCAACCAGGGTCTTCTTGATGCCATCGGCGTGGGAGGAGCTGAGCTTTCAGAGCTGGTATATGCAGCAAGAGATGCAGGTGCGATCTCAGCAAAGATCACAGGAGCAGGCGGAGGAGGATGTATGGTTGCACTTGCCAGTAAGCAGGATGCCGGTAAAATTGCCAGTGCGATCAGGAACAAGGGAGCCGAGGCAATTCTTACAAGTAACACGCAGGAAGGCGTCAGACTGGAGCCATAGTATGAAAAATAAAGGTATTACGATTTTAAAGATAGGCGGAAGTGTCATTACCGATAAAGGAAAAGATGAAGGCACTGCCAGACCTGAAGAAATAGAACGTATTGCCAGAGAAATATCAGGCTGTGATGCAGGACTTGTTATTGTACACGGAGCAGGCTCTTTCGGCCATCCACAGGCAAAGCGCTATGACCTTAACGCAAAGTTTGACCCCGAAGGAAGTATTATTACACATAACTCGGTAAAGAAGCTGAACAAACTCATTGTCGATGCTCTGAACGATGCCGGCGTCAACGCAATTGGAGTACATCCCATAAACTGCGTTGTTTCAGAGGACACCAGAATAAAGGACATGTACCTGGAACAGATACAGGCAATGATCGACAGCGGTTTTGTTCCTGTCTTGCACGGCGATGTGGTGATGGATAGAAAACTCGGTACATCGGTCCTTTCGGGAGATCAGATCGTTCCGTACCTTGCAGCTCAACTGGAAGCAGAACGTATCGGCATCGGAAGTGCCGAGAACGGTGTGCTTGACGCAAACGGCGGCACCATCGAAAGGATCACACCAGGGAATTTCGACCAGGTCAAAAGCTTTGTCAGCGGTTCCGCAGGTACCGATGTGACAGGCGGAATGCTGGGAAAGGTACTTGAACTGTTAAACCTAAGTGATTCATCAAATATTACTTCATACATTTTCAACGCAGGTCAGAAAGGAAATGTCTCTGGCTTTTTAAACGGAGAGAACATTGGCACTGCTATTTCAAAAGCTTAAGATCAGGGACCATTATTATGACTACTTCACAGAGAAAGATCGAACACCTTCATTTATGTGCTACGAGTCCTGTTGAATCAAGAAGATTGGGAGCGGGATTTAACGATATAATGCTTGTACATCGGGCTCTTCCGGAGATTTCAATGGACGAGATTGATCTGTCCGTGGAGTTCCTTGGAAAAAGGCTAGAAGCACCTTTCATGATAGCTTCCATAACCGGAGGACACCCCGGCACCACACCGATCAACGCAGCTCTTGCAGGTGCAGTTGAGGAGCTGGGTCTGGGAATCGGAGTCGGCAGCCAGAGGGCAGCCATAGAGGACCCTGCACAGGAAGAATCCTTCAGAGTGGTTCGTGACGAGGCACCAAACGCATTTGTGTATGGGAATATCGGTGCAGCCCAGATAAAGCAGTATGGCGTTGAAGGTGTGGAGAAACTTATCGAGATGATAGATGCCGATGCCATGGCAATACATCTGAACTTCCTGCAGGAAGCAATACAGCCAGAGGGTGACAGGGATGCCTCAGGTGCACTGGAAAGCATCAGGGAGATCTGTACACTCAAGACCCCGGTCATTGTTAAGGAAACTGGAGCCGGGATATCCCTTGAGGATGTAAGGCTCTTAAAGGAAGCCGGAGTTTCCGCCATAGATGTAGGCGGGGTCGGAGGAACCAGCTGGTCAGGTGTGGAAGTATACCGTGCCAGAGACAGAGAGGATATTATGTCGGAACTGCTGGGTGAGCTTTTCTGGGATTTCGGAATACCCACGGTACCGAGTATAATCGAATGCAATACAGCACTTCCAGTTATTGCCACCGGCGGTGTGAGGACCGGTCTGGACATGGCAAAATGCATGGCTCTGGGTGCATCTGTTGCAAGTGCTGCACTCCCCTTTGTTGAGCCGGCCATGAAAGGAAAAGCCGAAGTAGAAGAGAGTATCATGCGCATGCTTGATGAGCTTAAAGTGGCGATGTTCCTCTGCGGCTGCGGAGATATCAAAAAACTACATTCAGCGCCTACTGTAATCACAGGATGGACAAAGGAATACATTGAACTTCGGGGCTTTGATGCAAAGGAGTTTGCATTGCGCTCTGAGAAGAGTGATTTCCAGATAGTTTAACTGTCATCTATAAAGGATTAATAAGATAAAACAGATATTTTTATAAATATAAGAGGATAATATATGACTGAAATAGGTATAATCGCTGTTGGCGGCTATAATGAAATGGGCCGCAATATGACTGCGATCAGGATAAATGATGATATAATAATCATTGATATGGGTCTTCGCCTGGACAGGGTCCAGATACATGAAGATGTGGACACAGATCGCATGCACTCCCTTGAATTGATAGAGATGGGAGCCATTCCGGACGACACCATAATGAATGAGGTTAACGGGAATGTGCGTGCCATAGTCTGTACTCACGGACATCTTGACCATATAGGTGCGATCTCAAAACTCGCACACCGCTACACTGCACCAATCATCGCAACACCGTACACCACCGCACTGGTTAAACATCAGATCGATTCCGAGAGGAAGTTCGGTGTCAAGAACAATATCGTTGCATTGAAGGCAGGCGACTCAATGGAGATCACAAAGGACATATCTCTTGAGTTCGTGAACGCCCAGCACAGTATCATTGATACTGTCTTTGTGGCAATACACACACCAAGCGGGTCTATCATATATGCATGTGACTTCAAGCTTGACAGGACACCAACTGTTGGTGAGCTTCCGGACTTTGAGAGACTTAAGCAGCTCGGACAGGAAGGAGTCATTGCACTGATCACCGAGAGTACCAATGCGGGCAGGAACGGTAAAACACCTTCCGAAATGATCGCACACATGATGCTAAGGGACGTGCTTCTGGGTACCGAAGAAGCGGATGTGGGTATGATCGTTACAACATTCGCATCCCACATTGCCCGTATGAACTCCATTGTAAAGTTCGCTGGCGAGATGGGAAGGATACCCGTACTCCTTGGAAGGTCCATGGAAAGATATGTGGCAACCGCCCACCAGCTAGGATACATTGACCTGCCTGAGACCGTGGAGATCTACGGAAACCGCAGGGATATCGACAATGCACTGAAAAAGATCATGGATAAGGGTAAGGACAAGTACCTGCCGGTCGTTACCGGACATCAGGGAGAGCCCGGTGCAGTGCTTGGAAGGATCGCAACCGGAGAGACACCCTACAAGATCGAGACAGGTGACAGGGTAATCTTCTCTGCAAACATAATTCCAAACCCCATGACACAGGCAAACCGTTATTCACTTGAGACAAAGCTCAAGATGAAAGGAGCCAGGATATACGATGATGTGCATGTTTCAGGACATGCATACAAAGAAGATCACTGGGAACTGCTTCGTATGCTCAAGCCCGAGCATGTGATCCCCGCACACGGAACCATACAGATGCACAGCGAGTACATCAGGATGGCAGAAGATGCAGGCTATTCACTTGGCGACACACTGCATCTGCTGAGGAATGGAGAAGAACTCTACATCGAAGAAGAGTAATCATATATAAAAACCAGAAAAACAGTGAGAATTAGTATGGACTTAATTGGAGAGATAAAAAAAAGGTCTGTGCATGTTGATGAAGGCATCGAGGACTACCTCCCTGTCTCCAGACCCATAGAACTTTACAGGGCAGCCCGCTACCTGCCGGATGCAGGTGGAAAAAGACTTCGCCCTGCCATTGTGATGATCACTGCTGAAGCGGTGGGTTCAGACCCTGAAAAAGTGATTCCTGCTGCCGTAGCCGTGGAACTGGTGCATAATTTCACACTGGTGCATGACGATATAATGGACAGGGATGATATCCGCAGGGGAATGCCCGCAGTACATGTCAAGTGGGGAGAGGCAGCTGCCATACTTGCCGGGGATACGCTATATTCCAAGGCTTTTGAAATACTCACACACGCAGAAGGAGACCCCGAAAGGATCCTGAAGTGTATCGACATATTGTCCAGAACATGCAGGGATATCTGCGAGGGACAGTGGATGGATGTTGAGTTTGAGGAGCGCATGGATGTGACAGAGGAAGAGTATCTTGAGATGATCGAGAAAAAGACCGGAGTACTCTATGCTGCTTCATGTCAGATAGGTGCGATCCTTGGTGGAGCATCCGATGATGTCGCAGACGCCCTTTATGAATTCGGACGGCTGATAGGTATCGCATTCCAGATATATGACGATGTCATCGACATGATCACCCCGGAAGAGGTTCTCGGCAAGGTAAGGGGAAGTGACCTCATGGAAGGCAAGAAGACCCTTATAGCCATCCATGCCCTAAACAGTGGTGTAAAGCTTGACATATTCGGCAAAGGCAATGCCAGCAATGAAGAGATAAACAACGCTGTTCATGAACTTGAAGAATCAGGATCCATAGCATATGCAAGGGATCTCGCACTCTCATATATAGCCAGAAGCAAGGAATTGTTAGATGTTGTAGATGATTCCGAGTCAAAGGACATACTACGGGCAATCGCAGACTATATGATCCAGAGATCATACTGAACCTGCTACAGGAAAGCAGGTTTTTCTTTTTTTTATTTCAGCTTTTTATCTTTTCAACTTAGTTCATGACCTCACGGTTCATAAAATAGTAAGAACTACTAAGTGGCAAGTTATAAAAATCATATACGACCACCGGAATTTAAATGCCGGATGGCCGTTAGAATTAAAATGATACGGAGAAGACCGTATCACTAAACTATAGAATTATTCTTCCTCATTTTCAATTACAGCCTGTGCCGATGCAAGCCTGGCTATAGGCACACGGAACGGAGAGCAGCTTACATAGTTCAGTCCGATACTGTAGCCGAACTTAACAGAACTTGGTTCTCCCCCATGCTCACCGCAGATACCGATCTTGATATCCGGCTTTGTGGAGCGGCCTTTTTCAATACCGATCCTGACAAGCTGGCCAACTCCCTCCTGATCAAGAACTGCGAACGGATCACTTTCCAGGATGGTGTTTGTAACATATGAAGGGAGGAACTTACCTGTATCATCCCTGCTGAAACCGAATGTTGTCTGTGTCAGGTCGTTAGTACCAAAGGAGAAGAAATCAGCTTCCTCTGCAATCTGGTCAGCTGTCAGTGCTGCCCTTGGAAGCTCGATCATGGTACCTACCAGATAGTCCATCTTAACATTCTTATCCTTAAGAACAGATTCAACAACATTTACGATATGCTCTTTGACAGATTTGAGTTCGTTCACATGACATATCAGCGGGATCATGATCTCAGGTACTATATCTATACCCTCATGTTTGAGTTCACATGCGGCTTCAACGATCGCCTGCACCTGCATCTCATATATCTCGGGATATGTGATACCAAGGCGGCAACCCCTGTGACCGAGCATGGGGTTGATCTCTGTAAGGGATTCCACACGTTCCATCACATCCTTGAGATCATTGATCTCATTCATGTTGGCATCCGACATGGTAGCTTCGAGTTCCCTTAACTTTTCAGCCAGTTCATCATATTTTGGCAGGAACTCGTGAAGTGGCGGATCAAGCAGGCGTATGGTTACGGGATAGCCTTCCATTACACGGAAAATTCCTATGAAATCCTCCCTTTGCATTGGCAGGAGTTTATTGAGAGCCTTCTTTCTGGTCTCTTCATCTTCCGCAAGGATCATTTCCCTGACAACAGGTATCCGGTCATCTCCGAAAAACATGTGCTCCGTTCTGCACAGACCGATACCTTCTGCACCGAATTCCCTTGCAACAAGTGCATCATGGGGAGTGTCGGCATTTGTCCTGACTCCCATCTTTCTTACTTCATCGGCCCATGTGAGCAGGGTTTCCAGTTCCCCGGTAACTCCGGGAGTTATGAGGTCCACCTCTCCCTTGATGACACATCCTTTTGCACCATCAATTGAGATGAATTCACCCTCGCTTATCTGGAGCTCGTCAATGGTAAAGACCTTTTCAGTCATATCTATACTCACAGCACCACAGCCTGCCACACAGGGTTTTCCCATACCTCTGGCAACAACTGCAGCGTGTGATGTCATACCGCCACGGACCGTAAGTATTCCCTGAGCCGCATCCATACCTCCAATATCTTCAGGAGAGGTTTCAGCCCTGACCAGAATTACTTTTTCTTCCATGGCAGCCATTTCCTCAGCGTGCTCGGCAGTGAAAACAACCTTACCCACAGCAGCACCCGGTGATGCAGGCAGACCTGTGGCAATGATCTCATATTCGGACTCCGGATCGATCATAGGATGCAACAGCTGGTCGATCTGCTCCGGTTTTACCCTTGTAAGAGCTGTTCTTTTGTCAATGAGACCTTCATTGACCATGTCAACAGCAATATTTAAGGCGGCTGCAGCAGTCCTTTTACCGGTCCTGGTCTGGAGCATGTACAGATTACCTTCCTCAATGGTAAACTCGATATCCTGCATGTCCTTGAAGTGATTCTCAAGTTTCTGGTAGATGTCGACAAGCTGTGCATAAGCATCCGGCATTGTCTGCTTGAGGGTGTCAATGGGCTGTGGGGTCCTGATACCTGCCACAACGTCTTCTCCCTGTGCATTGATCAGATATTCACCGAAGAATTCCTTCTTACCTGTTGCAGGATCCCTTGTAAAGGCAACACCGGTACCGGAAGTCTCGCCCATATTCCCATAGACCATTGACTGTACGTTGACAGCAGTACCCCAGTCCTTGGGAATATTGTTAAGTTGTCTGTATTTTATGGCACGCTGGTTGTTCCATGAATTGAATACCGCATCAATTGCCATCTGAAGTTGTTCACGTGGATCCTGGGGGAAATCATTACCCGTCTTCTTACGGATTATCCCTTTGAAATCTTCCACCAGTTCTTTGAGTGCATCCACTGTCAGTTCCGTGTCAAGGTTTACATTGAGCTGTTCTTTCTTGGCCTCAAGAACCTTTTCGAAATTCTCATGTTTTATGCCCAGCACCACATCTCCGAACATTGCAAGGAATCTGCGATAACTGTCATATGCAAATCTTTCATTGCCTGTTTTTTTTGCAAGACCTTCCACGGTATCGTCATTAAGACCCAGATTAAGGACAGTATCCATCATACCAGGCATAGAGACACGTGCACCTGACCTTACCGAAACCAGTAAAGGATTATTCACATCCCCGAACTTCTTACCTGTTACCCTTTCAAGGTTCCCGATCGCGTCATTGACCTGATCGAGTGCACCATCAGGGTAAGCTCCCTTTTCAAGGTAGAGCACACAAACCTCAGTTGTGATAGTAAAGCCCGGAGGAACCGGAATTCCCAGGTTGGCCATTTCTGCCAGGTTGGCACCTTTGCCGCCCAGCAGATCTTTCATGCTATTTTTACCTTCTGTATCTTCGTTCCCGAAAAAATATACGAATTTTCTATCTGCCACCGAATTTCCTCCATGCATAAGGTATATGATGGATCATTAAAGTATAATTCGTGCCAACATAGACCTGTTATAACTTTAAACTTGTGGTCTGCTACGACATATCAGGGCTTGACCGGTGATTAAAATGCCCGGAATTTATCCGGAAAAACAACGATATATTTTTGTATAGATTTGCTTATGATATTAAAAATCCTGCGCAAACCATATATAGTATGGGGGTAAGATAGAGACCACATAAAATTAAGGAAACAATATTCTAAATACTACAGACATGAAAAGACTGGGTAAAATACTACATATTTCAAAGCAGGATGATATCATCATCAGAGGGAATGAAAAGAAATACTCCGGATCCATAAGAGATATGCCTAGAATCAACTCTTTTGTTCTTGATAAATCGATAAAAAGAATAGGGAAGATCTCCGGAATCTTTGGACCCGTTGATTGTCCTTTTTTTATTGTGAAACCGAACAAGGGATTAACCGATCCTGACCTGAAGAATCTGATCAACGACCGGGTATACGTTCAGTGAGAGTAAGGTAGTTTTGGATATTGAAGATAGCAGCTTGATTGAGAAATGTAAAACTTGGGGAATATATTTTATATCTATGATGAAAGGTGATTGAAATGGTCGAAGTCGAAAGAGTACGTTATTCTGATACCTCCGAAAGGGAGAAAATACGTGCAATGATCAAAGCACGTAAAGAAAAAGAAAAGGACATGGAAGTTGAGAAGGCAAAGGTCCAGTGTCCTGAGTGTGGGAGCCGCAGTTTAGTACAGGACTATGAGAGAGCCGAACTCGTATGTGCTGATTGTGGGCTGGTAGTTGACGCAGAATTCGTTGATGAAGGACCTGAATGGCGTGCATTTGACCATGATCAGAGAATGAAGCGCTCCCGTGTAGGTGCGCCTATGACCTACACCATCCACGATAAGGGTCTCTCCACTATGATAGACTGGAGGAACCGTGACTCGTATGGTAAGTCCATCTCATCCAAGAACAGGGCACAGCTTTACAGGCTGAGAAAATGGCAGCGTAGGATACGTGTGAGTAACGCTACCGAGCGTAACCTTGCATTCGCACTTTCCGAACTTGACCGTATGGCATCAGCACTCGGTCTTCCGAGGACGGTACGTGAAACCGCTGCTGTGGTTTACAGGAAAGCGGTCGATAAGAACCTTATCCGTGGAAGGAGTATTGAAGGTGTAGCAGCAGCAGCATTGTATGCAGCATGCCGCCAGTGCAGTGTCCCGAGGACACTTGATGAGATAGGAGAGGTATCAAGAGTAAGCAGGAAAGAGATCGGTAGAACATACCGTTTCATCTCAAGGGAACTGTCGCTTAAGCTCATGCCAACCTCACCAATTGACTATGTACCAAGATTCTGTTCAGGACTGAACCTTAAAGGAGAAGTGCAGTCCAGAGGAGTGGAGATCTTAAGGCAGGCTTCCGAGAAAGAGCTTACAAGCGGACGTGGTCCAACCGGTGTGGCAGCGGCAGCAATTTACATCGCATCCATCCTTTGCGGTGAGCGCCGTACACAGCGCGAGGTCGCCGATGTTGCAGGTGTGACCGAGGTCACGATCCGTAACAGGTACAAGGAACTTGCAGAAGAGCTCGACATCGAGATCATTCTCTGAGCACACATGTAATTAAATACAACAAACAAGGGAACAGCCATGCTGCTTCCTTTGTTCTGATTCTTTTTTGCCAAAGCTTTTTTTAACAACTGATCCGATTAAGCAGTGTCGACCATGCTGGAATTATTTGAGATGCTGGCCATAGGTTTTGCTGTGGGAATGACAGGTGCACTTGTACCCGGTCCGATGCTTTTTGCCACAATAGATACATCCCTGAAAAAAGGATGGAGAGCAGGCCCGGAACTGGTCCTTGGTCACGCTGCTCTTGAGCTGGTGATCTGCATACTGATATTATACGGGATTACAGCTGTAAGTGACAATACTATTCTTGCGATCTCCATCATTGGAGGAGCCACACTGATAATTTTCGGCTTACTCACGATCAGAGGGGCAAAAAAAGCGTCTGATCCGATAAACGAACATACAGGAACGAGTACAAGCCCCATTCTTGCGGGAATTGTCACGTCAGCATCAAATCCATACTTCTGGATATGGTGGCTTGCTGCCGGCAGTGCACTTGTATTACGAGGACTTGAGATCAGCATGTTTGCCGCGGCAATGTTTGTTATCGGGCATTGGACAGCCGATCTTGGCTACTTCACTTTTGTTTCCGCATCCTTTAGCAGGGGAAAGAAGCTCATGTCACCAAAGCTTTATGAAAGGGTACTGATGTCTTGCGGGCTGTTCCTTGTCCTGTTCGGGTCATGGTTTATCATAGGTGTATGAACATGAGGAAAACGTGTATCAGGGTTTTGAAAAAAGAAGGCGAGCCGATCCGCAGGGAATTAATTGAAAGGGAGATACTGGATAATTCCGCACGAATCGGCTCCGAAGGAGAGTACCTGTACCTGCCTCTGACAGAAGAAGCAGATGCAGAGTCCCTTGAGGATATACCGGGAAATTTCAAAGTTACAGAATATGATTTCGAGGAGCAGAAAGGACAATTGAAACTTGAGGACCTTCTGGATGAAGTTCCCCATTTTGAAGTTGTGGGCGATATTGCGCTTATTGAGGATGACATTACAGAACCTGAGGAGGTGGCTGATGCCATCATGAAGGTAAAGAAAAATGTCAAAACCGTACTTGCAGCCCTCGGACCTGTGGAGGGAGAATTCAGGACCCGCAGGTTCAGTACAGTTGCGGGAGAGGACAGGACAGATACGATTCACAAGGAATACGGATGCAGATATCATATCGACCTTGAAAGGGCTTATTTTACGCCCCGTCTGGCTACGGAGCGCTCACGCATACTGGAGCAGGTCAAAGAAGGACAGACAGTAGTCGATATGTTTGCAGGTGTCGGACCCTACAGTATAATGATAGCTAAAAAAAGTCCCGACATACGCGTTATTGCCATCGACAAAAATCCCGATGCAGTAGAGTTTTTGAAAAATAATATAGAATTGAACTCGGCCAGCAACGTGGAAGCCATAGAAGGCGACGCAAATCTGCAAGCCGAAAAACTGGGCCGGGTTGCCGATCATGTGATCATGAACCTGCCACACAACGCACAGGATTTTCTTGATGCTGCAATAAAGGTATGTGCACCCGGTGCAGTGATCCACTATTATGACATCACACCGGAAGATGAGCTGTTTGACAGCTCTTTAAAGCTTATAGAAGAGGCTGCCGGGCGCGCAGACCGCCGGATCAAGTTGATTGATCAGCGTGTTGTCCGCTCTTATGCTCCCCACCAGTTCAATGTCTGTATCGAGGTCAAAATTATATGATATTGACAGGGAATAAGCGAAATGATTAAATCACTGGATACGATTATAGGGTTCGCTCACAGTGCCTCTGTGGCTTAGCGGTATAGCGGCTGATTCGTAATCAGCAGGTCGGGGGTTCAAATCCCCCCGGGGGCTTACTAAAGGATACAGGTTTGAGTTATAGTTCGTTCAGAAATTATGAGTGGGAACAAAGTTCTGAATGCAATTCCGGACAAGTAAGCTTGAAAGAATAAATAGATATGATATAACTGAGAATAATATATTGTTGATTGTATCTGAACCAGGGAAAGTAATTATATAGTGATTTAGATGTGCGTAACATTTAATCATTTAAGCTGTATCATGAAATATACCTGCCAGAGGAGTGGTTATAAACATGACAAAACAGTTCACATTCGATCTGACATCTTAGAGAAAAGATGATCTGATGTGGAGCTGAAATGATAACTGTGGGAAGGGACATTAATGGGGAAAGATGAACACAAGCCGGCGGATAGCCTTTGGGGTGACTATCCGACCGGATACAGAGCATTATTTGATAACAATCATGCAGCTATGCTTCTTATAGACTCCGCAAGTCTTGAAATCGTGGATGCAAACAGTGCCGCATGTAACTTTTACGGATGGTCACGGGAAGAGATTATCAGTAAAAAAATATCCGATTTTAGTATTTTACCGGAGCAGGAACTAATAGCTAAGATCCAAAGGGCAAAGGATGAAAAACTCGATCATTGCCTTTTCGAACATAGGCTTGCAGATGGATCCCGGTGTAATGTTGATGTTCATTGTATTCCTTTAATAGTTGAAGATAAGGAACGTCTCTGTTTTACAATAACCAGGATTACTGATACAAAGAAACAAGAGATAACTTCAGAGGAAGCCATAGTACAGAGCGAAAAAAAGTACCGTGAGCTTTTTGAGAACAATATTAGTGGCATACTTGTCACGAAAAGCGTCAGAGATGGGAACGGATATCCGGTCGATTTCATTTTTCTGGAAGTGAATGATGCCTTTGAGACACATAGCGGCTTGAAAGCTGAAGATGTAATAGGAAAGCATGCAACTGAAGTATATCCTGGTATCGAAAACAGGAAAAACACCTTTATCGATATACATCGGGATGTAGTACTTAATGGGACCCCTATAAATGTTGAATTATATTCTGAAGAATTAAAGAGACATCTTAGTGTCACTGCATATCCAGTAGAGAAGAACATTGTTGTTGGTGTTTTTGAGGATATTACCGAGCGTAAGTTGATGGAAGAAAAGCTCAGGAAAAGCGAAAAGCGATTCCGGACACTTGCCGAAAATGCTGACGATATAGTATACAGCTATGAATATGTCCCAAAAAGGCGATTCACTTACATCAGTCCCGCCGTCACAAGAATATCCGGTTACACTCCCGAAGAATTCTATGAAGACCCGGACCTGCCTTTCAAGATAATGCATCCTGACGATCTGCCTGATACAAAGAATATATTGAAAGAACATAACGAGAGAACCACTTACACTTTCCGCTGGATAAAAAAAGAGGGGGATGTAGTCTGGATCGAACAAAAGAGCCTCTGGCATTATGATGAAAATGGAAAGGTCGTAGCATTTGAAGCAATAGCCAGAGACGTTACTAAAAATAAACAAATAGAACAAGAGCTGGCAGAGAACCAGGAAAAATACCAGATGCTTGCTGACGCCTCCTTTGAGGGTGTTATCTTTCACGATAATGGTGTCGTGATCTATGCAAACGATGCCATATGCCGTATAACAGGATATTCAAAAGAAGAAATACTGGGAAACAATATCCTGGAACTGGCTGTCCATCCCGATGATATTGAAATCACCATAGAACAGATGAAAAATAAGGTTGCACAACCCTATGAAGTCCGAGCTATCAGAAAGGATGGTACCCTGTATCCGGCAGAAGTTGAATCCTATGATGTAAATTATAAGGGACGCCGGGTTCGTGTGGCAGCAATAAGGGATATCACTGAACGCAAAAGGGCAGAAAAGGAATTACTGGAAAGCGAAGAAAGGTTCAAAGCACTTCACAACGCATCCTTTGGAGGAATCGGCATCCATGACAGGGGTTTGATCCTTGAATGCAACCAGGGTCTTTCCGACATGACAGGTTATTCCCAGGAAGAGCTGATAGGAATGAACGGTATGCTTCTCATAGCAGAAAAAGACCGGGATGAAGTGATGGAAAAGATACGTAGTGGTTATGAGAAACCGTATGAAGCAATGCTACATTGTAAAAATGGCAGTGAATATCATATCAGGCTGGAATCAAGAAATATACCCTACAAAGGAAAAGAGGTAAGGGTTACTGAGTTCAGGAATATCAGCAAACAGAAAAAAGCAGAAGAAGCACTCAGAGAGAGTGAAAGAAAATACCGTGGACTTTTTGAGAACAATATTAGCGGCATAGTGATAACGGAAATTATCACGGATGAAAAAGGATGTCCAATAAATTATGTTTTTCAGGAAGTAAATAATGCTTTTGAGAAACATACAGGTCTCAAAGACGAAGATGTAATAGGAAAGCGTGTGACTGAAGTGTTGCCAGGTATTGATAAAAAGAAAAATACTGCCTTTAATCTGCACAAGAAGGTGGCACTTACCGGAATTCCTACCAGTATTGAAACATATTCAGAGTACTTAAAAAGACACTACAATATCAATGCCTACAGAGTTGAAGAGAATATTGTTGCTAGTGTTTTCCAGGATATCACTGAAAGAAAAAATGCTGAGAACAAACTGATTGAGAGTGAAGAAAAACTTAGGTTGTTCATAGAACATGCCCCGGTGTCGTTAGCGATGTTAGACCGAGATATGCGACATATAGCCGTAAGTCGTAGATGGCTTGAAGATACCAGCGCTACTGAAAATATCATCGGCCTGTCACATTATGAACTATACCCTAATCTGAGTGATGAAATCAAGGAAGCACATCAGCGAGCCCTGAAAGGAGAAATTGTCCGCAAAGAAGAAGACTTTGTTAAACTACCTGATGCAAATGAGATATGGTCACGCTGGGAGGTCAGGCCATGGAAAGCAGCTGATGGCACCATTGGCGGAATTATCATCTTCTCAGAGAATATCACTGAAAGAAAAGAAGCTGAAGTCGCACTAAAAGAAAGTGAAGCCCTTCTGAATGAGGTAGGAACCATTGCTAAGATAGGAGGATGGGAGTATGATGTGGCAAGTGGAACCGGCAAATGGACCCCCGAGGTTTACAGGATCCATGAAGTGGAACTCAACTCCGACATAAGTGTCGCAGATGCTCTTGATTTTTATTCAGCGGACTCAAGAAAGATCATTGAAAAAGCATTCAACGATGCTATCAAAAAGGCAGAACCATATGACCTTGAACTGGAATTGATCACTGCAAAAGACAATCGTAAGTGGGTCAGGGTAAGTGGCCGTCCAAAAGTGGTTGATGGTAAGGCTGTGAAAATAACAGGTACAATGCAGGATGTAACCAATCGTAAACAGGCTGAAATTGCACTTCAGGAAAGTGAAAGAAAATACCGTGGTCTTTTCGAGAACAACATGAATGGCATACTTGTCACGAAAAGCATCAGAGATGAGAACGGATATCCGGTTGATTTCATTTTTCTGGATGTGAACAGTGCTTTTGAGGTACATACCGGATTAAGACTCGAGCAGGTAGTAGGAAGACGTGCAACTGAAGTGTATCCCGGGATCGAGGAAAGGGAGAACACCTTTATCCATCTGCACAGAGATGTGATACTGAGCGGAAGTCCACTCAATGTTGAAATTTATTCTGAAGAACTGGAAAAACACCTCAGTATTGCTGCATATCCCGTAGAAGAGGACATTGCTGCTGCCGTATTCCATGATGTGACCGAACGCAAAAATATAGAGACAGCACTAAAGAATAGTGAAAGTCAACTGCGCACATTGATAAATACTATTCCTGATCTTGTATGGCAAAAGGATGTCAACGGAGTATACCTTTCATGTAATACCAAATTTGAGGGCTTCTTTGGTGCAAAGGAAGAGGAAATCGTTGGAAAGACCGACTATGATTTTGTTGATAAGGAACTTGCTGATCTATTCAGACAGAAAGACATAGAGGCACTAGAAGCTGGCAGGCCTTTAGTTAATGAGGAATTCATCACCTATGCAATTGATGGACACGAAGAATATCTGGAAACCAGAAAATGTCCCATGTATGATCAAGATGGGAAACTCATCGGAGTTGTGGGCGTTGGTAGAGATATCACAGAGCGTAAACATAATGAGGAAAAATTACGTCAAAGTGAATCTCTCCTGAATGAAGTAGGGATACTCTCCAGAGTTGGAGGATGGGACTTTGATGTGGCAACTGGAGCCGTTAAGTGGACGCCTGAGATTTACAAGATATTTGACCTGGAGCCTGACTTCGAACTTGCTTATGGAAATACACTGGAATTCTATTCTACTGTTTCAAGGAAAAGTGTGGAAAAAGCATTCAACGATGCTATAGAAAAAGCAGAAGCATATGATCTTGAGCTTGAATTAACTACTCCAAAAGGCAATCATAAATGGGTCAGGACGATCGGACGCCCAACGATGGAAAATGGAAAAGTTGTAAAGGTAACCGGATCATTCCAGGACATCACGCAACGCAAAAATGATGAGAATAAACTCATTGAGAGTGAGGAAAAACTTAGATCATTTATAGAACATGCACCTGTCGCAATGGCAATGCTGGACCGTGATATGCGACATGTGGCAGTGAGCCGTTACTGGATCGATAAATATTCTCTTGCTGACAGGAATATTATCGGAATATCCCATTATGATCTTTTTCCGTATTTAAAAGAAGAACACAAAGAGGCACATCGCCGTGCTTTGAATGGCGAAGTTGTCCGAAAAGATGAAGATTATATTGTGCGGGCTAATGGAAGTGCAGAATGGGTACGCTGGGAGGTCAGACCTTGGAAAACAGCCAGTGGAGCCATTGGTGGCATTGTTATCGTAACAGAAGATATAACTGAAAGAAAACAAGCACAAGACAAACTGCTTGAAAATAAAAAGCTTCTCAGTGAAGTCAGTCGGATAGGTAAAATTGGCGGATGGGAACTGGACCTCATATCTGGTGAAACTACATGGACACCTGAAGTTGCAAAGATACATGAGCTGGATACAGATAGGGCAGCAAGTGTTGAAGATGGCTTATCATATTACCCTCCTGAATCAAGGGAGATAATTGAAAAGGCAGTAAATGATGCCATTGAAAATGCTGAACCATATGAGCTTGAGCTGGAGTTTGTAACTGCTAAAGGAAACAATAAGTGGGTCAGAACAAGCGGTTATCCGAAAGTGGTAGATGGAAAGGTCGTTAAAATCACCGGCACATTGCAGGATATCACTGAGCACAAAATTGCAGAAAACAAACTGCTTGAAAGCGAAGCTCTACTCAATGAAGTTCAGTAGTTCTCTAATTTTACCTTCATCTTGTTCCTTCTACTATTGAATTACCTTAAACATTGCACTACTAACTGGATTCTTAACTTTCTCCTAAGCCATTCTTCAACAAACAGAATAAACCTGGCAAATCTAAACTTATCCTCATCAATGGTTATTGGACCCGGTTTTACTATTGTGAAATGTTTTTTCTGGAGACAGAGCCATGCATTTCTCAGCAGGAACGATATTAGTGTAAAGAAGTATCTGAAAGTTACATCTTTTGTTGATGTTCTTGGTTTAACGATATTTCTCATCCTATATGATGACTCGATAGCAAACCGTCTTCTGTAGACGTTACTAACCTTCCTTTGAGACCATTTAATTCCATAAACAACAAAAGCAAGGTTTTCACACCCATATTTGCCTCTTTTACCTTTCAGATACTTGACATCAATTACAATATCCAGATGAACTTCTTTCTTTTGAGCATTCTTCATTACATATTCAGCAGACCTTGCTTTTCTCCCTTTAAGCAGTTGCTTGATTGCTTTTCCTCTTCTTACGACTGGTGTAATGTGAGGGATATCTTTGTTCTGTAAGAACTCAAACACATCAACTGAATAGAACTCTCGATCCAGACAAAGCACCTTGATATTGAAATCCAGTTCATCGATAAGATCTATGAAATAAGTGAGGTAATCAACCTTTGTTTTATTCCTTTCAACAGGAATAACTGCAAGAGTATATCTCTCGTTCTTGTTTATGATAGAGAGTGATACATATGAATAAAAAGAGTTAGTGGATTTCTTGGCCTGACTACGTATCACGTAGTCTTCATTGGATGAATCAACTTTTCCATAATATGGATCATTTGTAAAATCGATAGCAAACTCATACTTTTTCTCTGGTTTTAGAGTACTGACAGAACTTTGAAGAAGAATGCTTTGATTTGCCTGAACAAGCTCTTCAAGACTTAGTTTCCTGAGATGGTACCGTAAAGATGTCTCGCAGGGAATCTCTTGATAGTGTTTTGACGCAGAATGAACTGAACTTTTATCCACTGCCATACATATGGCAGTGTTAAATAGATCTTTAGAGCTAAGTTGACCGTTTATCTTGATATCGATATTATCTATAAGTGGTTTCAGAACAGCATCAATACATTGTTTTGGTCTTAATTCAAGTTTAGAATTGGTTCGTGAATTGGATGCTAGAAATGACATATGGCGGCGTTCCCGCCGCATATAAAGCTATCGGGAAGTATAATTCGGTGGCCTATTCAAAATTAGCGAAGTACTGACATTCTAAAAACGTCAAAAGCTGTAAAAACAAATGATAGATTCTTTATTCGCCATAGAAGTATAACCCGCACAATGGAGTATGATGAAATAAAGTATTTCCATTCATCAGAAACAAAAATTAATCAGGATATTCCAGAAGAAATGGATATTATAACTGTTCTCAACTACGGAAATAATAAAAATATTATAATAGATTCTGGAAAATCAATCCTTACATTGAATCAAGAGTTAAAAAATTTTCCGGAGTGCACAATTTATGCAAAGAATTATAATCGGTTTTACGACAAATGTTTCAATCTCAATGCATTTTTTCTCTAATCAGTGCTTCTTAAAACATATAATATATAAATATATTTCTCTAAAATTCCTGTATTTACGGAGTGCATATAAAAAACTAAATGGCATATAGTTTCAACTTAACTAAATTATTTTGCAACCGTATCTCAGGTTGTAAGCTAAAATATACTGGCATTGTAGTGTCTTAACGAATCCAAAAAGGTATTGTTAATCAACCATAGCTAATTCTTTATTCCTATACTTCATTAACAGAAGAACAGAGTATTTTAGCATTTCAAGACTTTTGGTATAACACTTTGTTTTTCTCCTCAGTCTTGCCAGAAAGTGTCTGAATATACTGTTATATCCTTCTACTGTATATGTTTCTGCCTTTGAGGTTGTATGAATGTTCTCAGGAAGGAATTCTGAATATGCTCTCCAGCTATCGGTCATTACTTCTCCGATCTGCTTTTTCTCTAGTTTTCTCCAGAGCTCTTTTCCAGTTTTGGTTCCTCTGTTCCCAAAAGAGCAGTTGATGAATCTTTTCCCAGTTCTATCAACAGCAATCCAGATCCAGCAGTAATTTTTTTTTGGTTGATGTAAGTATGCATTTCATCTAAGTCAACAACACCTATCTCGTTTTCGCTTTTTAGATCCTCTAACTCCTGTCCAAATTTCTTTATCCATTTTTGGACAGAAACATGACTAACTCCTAAATAACGTCCGATTGAACGAAATCCCAATCCTTCAAGATATAGCTGCAAGGCTTGTCTTTTGACCGATCGGGGAAAAGCAGTTGATTTAAGTTCGACTGTATAATTATATCCACAATCATGACATTTATAACGTTGACGTCCATTGATTATACCATTCTTTTTGTTACTGAAACTATTGCACTTTGGACAATCCATGATTAAACATACGTTGTCATAGTATATAACTATATATGGTTACCAATACCACTTGTTTTTTTTTAATTTATTGAGTAAACTTAAAATCTCCTGCCTGCTGTCAAAAAAAAGGATACGTAGAAAATTATTCGCCAACTCTTTTTTGGGCGGACTGTTCATCCGCCACAGAACCCTATAATGACCATGATACTGTCTCCGTCCTCAAGTACATGTTCGAACTCTGTCGATTTTTGTTTCCGTAAGGAAAGTTCCGTTAATATAAGCCTGGGTCCTCTCATCCTTTGGATTTTCTAATACTTCATCAGCCTGACCATGCTCGATTATTTCTCCGAGATAAAGATGAATTACATAGTCGGCAAGCCTCATTGCCTGGTGGATATTGTGCGTGACTATTACAATGGTATAGTCATTCTTCAATTTCAGAAGCTGCTGCTCGATATACTGTGATGATACGGGGTCAAGGGCGGATGTAGGCTCGTCGCAGAGAATGATCTCCGGTTCAACTGCAAGTCCTCTTGCAAGGCATAGTCTCTGTTGCTGACCTATTGATAACTGCGATGCCGGAGATTTTAGTCTGTCTTTGACTTCTTCCCACAAACCGGCAAGCTTGAGATATTTCTCAACAACAATATCAAGATCACGTTTCTTTTTCATGCCATGAATTTTTGGACCGTATGCGATGTTCTCGTAAATAGACATTGGAAGCGGGGTGGGCTTCTGAGCAAGTAATCCCATTTTCTTCCTGATGTTTACAACATCTGTTTTCCTGTCAAAGATGTCTTCGTCGTCTATCAGGATCTTCCCTGAATAGGTAACCTCATCTGTAAGGTCAATGAGTCTGTTCATGCACTTGAGCAACGTGGATTTACCGCAGCCAGAAGGGCCTATTATAGCAGTGATCTGATTTTTCGGTATTTCCACGGATATATTCTTTAACGCATGTTTTTTGCTGTAAAATACTTTTACATTATCGATTTTAATATGGGTTTCGGACATTTCATACACCTATTTTATGATGTATCTCGCATATTTTCTTGAAAGAATCCTTGCAGTTATGTTGATGACTAAAATTATTATCAAGAGAATTATAGCCGATGCATATGCTTTCTGCTGAATCTGCGGCAGGGGCGTCCCTAGCTGGAAAAATATAGCAAGTGGGAGAGATGCTGTGGCATCAAAAAGAGAAGTGGGAATGCGATCAGTATATCCTGCTGTGAAAAGTACGGATGCGGCATCCCCTATTCCTCTTCCAAAAGCTATCAACACTCCGGTCATAAGACCGGGAAGAGCCTGTTTTGCAACAACTCTCTGTACGGTCTCAAGTCTTGTTGCTCCAAGGGAAAATGATGCTTCTTTAAGTTCATAGGGAACTGTTTTTATGACCTCTTCCATTGATCTCGTCATGATAGGGAGTTCCAGAAGTGTGAGAACTATTATTCCCCCAAGCAGGGATGCTCTCATGTGAAAAAGCATCAAAATTGTGAACCCAAATGCCCCGTACACAATGGAAGGGGTGCCCCAAAGAATATCAAGTGAGAGGCGTGTCAGGTTTGATAGTTTTGTTCCTCCAGAATATTCTTTCTGGAGATAGAAAGCAATCCCGATGCTCAGGAAAAACGCCAGTATAGTACTAGCCGATGCAAGATACAGCGAACCTATGATGGCATTCAGGATACCTCCTCCTTTTCCTAAGTAATAACCGCCTTCTGCTGTCTTTGTGAGCATATCAAGGCTCAGAGCAGGTAAGCCTTTCCAGAGTATTATCCCGATCACTGTAAGGAGGCTGCTCACTACTATTGCAAGAGACAGTATCATCAATACACGAAAAATCAATTCCTCAATCCTTCGAATCTCCATCTAAATAACACCCTTTTCTATTTTAATAAGTACCATCCTTGCAAAGATATTGAATACCAATACAACGATAAAAAGCATCAATGCCGCAAGCAGTATCGCTGAATCGTAGAGAGGGACAGACATCATTTCACCGAAAGTATTTGCGATAAGAGCGGGAAGGGGATAAGCCGGATCAAAAATTGATGAAGGTACTCTGGATACGTTTCCTACAACCATAAGCACAGCCATTGTCTCACCAAACGCTCTTGAAAAACCAAGAACTATTGCCGCAAATATCCCGGGTTTTGCCTTCCTCAGAACTACATATTTGATGGTCTGCCACTTTGTAGCACCGACGGATAGGGAAACTTCTCTCAAATCCTGGGGAACGCTTCTTATAACTTCATTTGTAACCGAAATAATTATTGGGAATACCATAATCGAAAGCACAATTCCTCCTGCAAGGACACTGTACCCTCCTACGGTTTCCACGTCAAGGGCAGGAGCAAGGGTATTTTTAATGAAAGGTACTACTGCGAGCACACCCCAGAGACCGTATACAACCGAAGGGATTCCTGCAAGCAGATCAATCAGAGGATTGACAGCAGTCCTCAGACCTTTATCTGCATATTCTGAAAGGTATATTGAGCTTAACAGGCTTACAGGTACTGCAATTGCAAGAGCAAGTACTGTAACCCACAGTGTCCCCAGGATAAACGGAAAGAAACCAAACTTTCCTGAATAAGGGCTCCATTCTTTTGAGAACAGGAGATCGTAGATAGGTACTGTCGATAATATGGGACTTGCTCTGTAATAAAGGCTAGTAAGCATGAAAAAGAACAGCAGGCAGGCAAATGCTGTCATTGCGAGCATCATCCTGCTTGAAATACTGTCCTTGAGTCTTCTGATGTTCATAGTAATTTCTGCTCTTTCTTACATCCAGTGGGTTTTTCTTGTTTGTTCATGCCGGTTAATCGACTTTTTCTATTCCCTCGTTTATCTGATCCTGTGGAAGAACGATGTACCCTGATTCAGAAATGAACTTCTGTCCGTCAGTGAGTGTCCATTTGATGAAATCATCCACAATACCGGTTGGTTTGCCTTTTGTTACGAGGTTCAGATCTCTTGCAGGCGGTGAAGGAAACTGGTCATTCCCGATAGCTTCTACTAGCTCATCCAGTGTTCCGTAGAAGTCCTCATCAGTATCGATCTTGCCGTTCCCATTCAGATCAAGAGGTATTATCTCGATACCTTCTACAGGTTTTCGTGTGTTTGGATCATATGCAAAGTTAATGTTGTTATAACCGATTCCCAATTTGTCCTGCCTAACAGCTTCGGCAAGTCCCGGATCACCATTCACACCAACACCCTTAAGGTCTTCCTGCTTATAGTTGCCCAAGTATTTTGCCCATGTTGCAGGTGCACCTGCGGCATCCGAGCGAGTGTATACGTTGATCTTGTCATTGTTGCCCGTATCCCCTGTCGCCTGTCCCCATGTTTTTATGGTACCATTGATGTATATTTGCTCAAACACATCTCTTTTTAGTCCATTTTCCTTAAGTTGTGTAACTGCAGGATTATTACTATTGACTGTTGGCACAACGGCATCTTTTGTTATTGCTATCCAGTATGCACCTTTTTCCTCTTCTTCAGGTGTAATTTCTCTTGAGACCATGCCGATATCCACAAGCCCTCCCAGAGTATCAGCCATACCTTTGCCCGCTCCTCCGGCGCTGATGTCAAACTTCACTTTCGGATGCAGTTTTTGGTATTCCTCTCCCCATTTGAGCATCATAGGATACAGAGCAAAAGCACCTGAGATACGTATTGTACCTTCAGGTTCTTCCGCTGCTGGTGTCTGTGTATCGCTCGAAGATGTAATCTGGGTTTCGGATTCAGACCTGTCAACGCATCCGGATAACAATGCTACAATGAAAACCGTAAGTATAACAGTTATGAGAATTTTTCTATTCATTAATTCACCTCGAATTGTTTAACTTTTTGTTGGCCGTTTACAACAAATCAGGCTACGAATAAACCGGGACGTATAAATTTGTAACGAAATGGGTAATAATTGGCAGCGTAACTATAGTCTTTAACTCAACAAATCACACTTTTAATTTGTTCATTCAGTAGTTCTCTAATTTTACCTCCATCTTGTTCCTGCCACTATTGAATTACCTTAAACACTGTATTACTAACTGAATTCTTAACTTTCTCCTAAGCCACTCTTCAACAAACAGAATAAATCTTGCAAACCTGAACTTGTCCTCATCAATGGTTAGAGGACCTGTTTTTACTATTGTGAAATGTTTTTTCTGGAGACATAGCCATGCATTTCTCAGCAGGAACGATATTAGTGTAAAGAAGTATCTGAAAGTTACATCTTTTGTTGATGTTCTTGGTTTAACGATATTTCTCATCCTATATGATGACTCGATAGCAAACCGTCTTCTGTAGACGTTACTAACCTTCCTTTGAGACCATTTAATTCCATAAACAACAAAAGCAAGGTTTTCACACCCATATTTGCCTCTTTTACCTTTCAGATACTTCACATCAATTACAATATCCAGATGAACTTCTTTCTTTTGAGCATTCTTCATTACATATTCAGCAGACCTTGCTTTTCTCCCTTTAAGCAGTTGCTTGATTTCTTTTCCCCTTCTTATTACTGGTGTAATGTGAGGGATATCTTTGTTCTGTAAGAACTCAAACACATCAACTGAATAGAACTCTCGATCCAGACAAAGCACCTTGATATTGAAATCCAGTTCATCGATAAGATCTATGAAATAAGTGAGGTAGTCAACCTTTGTTTTATTCCTTTCAACAGGAATAACTGCAAGAGTATATCTCTCGTTCTTGTTTATGATAGACAGTGATACATATGAATAAAAAGAGTTAGTGGATTTCTTGGCCTGACTACGTATCACGTAGTCTTCATTGGATGAATCAACTTTTCCATAATATGGATCACTTGTAAAATCGATAGCAAACTCATACTTTTTCTCTGGTTTTAGAGTACTGACAGAACCTTGAAGAAGAATGCTCTGATTTACCTGGATAAGTTCATCAAGACTTAGTTTCCTGAGATGATACCTTAAAGATGTTTCACATGGAATCTCTTGATAGTGTTTTGACGCAGAATGAACTGAACTTTTATCCACTGCCATACATATGGCAGTGTTAAATAGATCTTTAGAGCTAAGTTGACCGTTTATCTTGATATCGATATTATCTATAAGTGGTTTCAGAACAGCATCAATACATTGTTTTGGTCTTAATTCAAGTTTAGAATTGGTTCGTGAATTGGATGCTAGAAATGACATATGGCGGCGTTCCCGCCGCATATAAAGCTATCGGGAAGTATAATTCGGTGGCCTATTCAAAATTAGCGAAGTACTGAAGTTGGAAGAATTGGAAAAATTGGTGGATGGGAGTTAGATGTAGCAACAAATGTAATTACATGGACACCTGAGGTCGCAAGAATCCATGAAACTGAAGAAATTGGCACCTTTGGGAAAGCAATAGAGCGTTTTACTCCTGAATCAAGAATTATACTTGAAAAAGCAACAAATGATGCTATAGAAAAAGGCGAGCCATTCGACCTTGAACTGGAAACTATCACCGGAAAAGGCAATTACAAATGGGTAAGAGCAAGTGCCCGCCCGAAGATAGTGGATGAGAGGGTCGTTAAGATAACAGGTACATTGCAGGATATAACAGCGCGCAAAGAAGCCGAAAAAGCACATATTGAAAGTGAAGAACGGTTTAAAGCACTACACAACGCCTCTTTTGGTGGAATTTTCATCCACAAAGACAATATCATAATTGACTGCAACCAGGGACTTTCAGAAATGACCGGCTACACGGTTGAGGAATTGATCGGGATGGACGGACTGCTGCTTACAGCCAAAGCGTACAGAGAGAAAGTAGTGGGCAATATTAATGCAGGTTATGAGAAGCCATACGAGTTGATGGGGCGTCGAAAAGATGGAAGTGAGTATCCGGTTTATGTACATGCAAAAGTTATTCCATATAAAGGAAGGAAGGTCAGAGCTGTTGAGTTCAGAGACATTACAGAGCAGAAGAAAGCAGAAGAAAAACTGCGTGAGTATGCTGATGAACTAAAGTTAAAAAACATTGAACTTGACAAAGCCCTGATAAAGGCAGAAGATGCCACAAAAGCAAAAAGTGATTTCCTTGCCAATATGTCACATGAGATACGCACACCAATGAACGGCATTATCGGAATGACGAACCTGCTCCTTGATACAAAACTTACCGAGCAGCAGAAACACTATGTTGATACCGTGAATAAAAGTGGTGAGGCACTACTCGAGATCATCAATGACATACTTGATATCTCCAAAATAGAGGCAGGTAAGCTGACTCTTGAAAAACTGGATGTTAATTTGAATGATATCCTGGAAGAAATGGAACCCATATTGTCTGTAAAAGCTCATGAAAAAGGACTTAAACTCAGATACGTGACAGATCCCGACGTACCATCTTACATCAAAGCTGACCCTGTAAGACTGAAACAAATACTGATAAACCTGGGCGGAAATGCCATCAAATTCACCCATGAAGGCGAAATTGTCATCCGGGTGAGCCAAAAATCCGAAACTGAATCAGATGTAACATTGCACTTTTCTGTAAAAGATACTGGCATTGGAATTCCTGATGACAAAAAGAGCCTGCTTTTCAAAAAATTCAGCCAGGTTGACACATCAACAACACGCAATTACGGAGGTACAGGACTTGGACTTGCAATCTCCAGGCAGCTTGTGGAGATGATGGGAGGCAGCATGGGTGTTGAAAGTGAGGAGAACAAGGGGTCTGAGTTCTGGTTTATTGTGAATTTTGAAAAGCATTCAGTATCCGGATTAAAAGATAAAGTGGCACAGGAAACACAGGATTCCACAAATAATGATGGCGCTAAAATACACAATGCTGATATGAGGATCCTGCTGGTTGAGGATAACATCATAAATCAGAAAGTTGCACAGAGTATCCTGAGTAAACTCGGACTTGACGCAGACATTGCAAATAATGGCATAGAAGCAATAAAGATACTTGAAAGAAAAGACCATGACCTTGTTTTTATGGACGTACAGATGCCAGATATGGACGGTTTCGAAGCTACCCGAATAATAAGAAACCCCAATTCTGCAGTCCGCAAACATGATATTCCTGTCATCGCAATGACCGCACATGCAATGGAAGGAGACAGAGAGCGCTGTCTCGAAGCAGGTATGGATGACTACATCTCAAAACCAATTGAGATTGAGGCACTTACCGGACTGCTGAACAGATATTCAGTAAAATCAAGTGAAAAAAACCATATTGATGATACATCTTCTGAAAAGAAGAATGCCTTTGAAAGTTTGCCGGTATTTGACAGCGAGGCATTCATGGAAAGAGTGCTGAATGATGTGAAGATAGCCAGATATATAATTGGGATCTTCCTGGAAAATGCGCCCAAAATGATTACTAGTTTAAAGGATTCTGTGGAGAAGGAAGACATAGGTAGTATCAGCAGCTGCGCACATTCCCTGAAAGGTTCTTCTGCAAACCTTGGAGGAGTGGCTCTGAGTGGTCTTGCCAATGAAATAGAAGCAGCAGTAAAAGCAGATAATATCGAGAACATAAGGGCCATGGTGCCAGAAGTAGAAAGGCATTTTGAATTGCTTGTGGCGGAACTGAAGGGCTTTGAAGCTGAGCACAGATAGCTGATCTGATATTTTGTATAATGTTCCGGATTCACAGAAGATGATCTGACAACTTAAGTATAACCTGTCTTCCCTGGACTTAATCCCCGATAAAATAAGCCTTGACAGTCCACATGGTTCCGATAAAGACCATGAACACACCGGTTAAACCAACATTGAAGATGATAGACGCAGGAATAGATATATTTCCGGTCTCACCACATGAACCTTCAGGAACCAGGTCAATTCCGAAAAGCCCGCATGTGGATGACAGGATAGCTACCAAGAAGACAATAACAAGACCTGCACCCACCATATATACCGGCGTTTTTAAGTGGTTCATACGCCGGTAATAATGTTCAAAAGATATAACTGTTGGCATATCAAAATTGTTTCAAACATATTTGAAATGGGTGTGTATACACCCGAATATGAATTTGTTAATTATATGAGCACATTCATAGTCGGTCCTTAGTTACAACTGCTTCAAGTAATCTACAGTATCGTTAAGGTCCCCTTCGGTCATATGCCACCTTGGCATCACAGGATCCAGTTCTTCTCCTGTAGGATCAACACCTTCTCTTATGGCTCTTTTGATGGTCTCATCAGTATAAGGAGGATGCTCTTCACCTTCTTCTGCTTCATGTTCTTCAGATGTAAGCGAATCATATCTTATGTCTGCCGGCAGTTCATAGGCCATCATGATAGGAACGCCGCCTTCACCGTTTACTCCATGACAGTTTACACAGCTTCCACCATGAACATAAAGCCAGTTCGGACCGTATGAGAATGGGATACGCTGTCCGCTTTCATTGTACCCTGTATAGTATATCATTTCACCATTTGAGTCAAACTGTGCATTATTACCCGGCTCTTCATATGGATAGACAGTGTCAGGATCTCTGATCCCACCCTGACCCATCATTCCTCCGGGCTGATTATAGCCCGGCATATAGTCCGTATAGCCCGGTGCGGGGTTATTCATCATACTAATTACCCATACCAGAAGTATGACTATGACAAGCCCCAGAAGTGCAAAGAAATATCTTTCGAATTTATTCACTCTCAAGTTCCCCTATTAATAGTGGGAATGAGAGCAATAAATACTTTAGGTAATTCTTGGATCACCATTTACGAATAAGTCTAAAATCCAGGGAATAAACTGAATTACATGCAAGTTATGCATGAATAAATATATTTTTATATTAGTACTGCATATTAAATTATAGGCCGGGTTCATAACGTACCACCAACAACCAACCACCAACCATTTTTATCCGGCCAATCTTCTTTTACAATCAATCTTATAAACCGATTATTTCAGGAAATATCGCCTATCTGCAGAAGGTTAAGAATTCCATGACAGTTACATGTGGTTGCTATAAACGGGAGCCTGTTTTCCAAATCGGCGTCTAAAGGCAGACACTCTAATTGATTCACATACTTCATGAAAGAAATCAGATTATCTTTGAGATCCCTGCCCTGTATCCCACCGATACCCGGTCCCATCTGACGGCTTTCGAATACCCAGCCGGGCCTACCCTGTTTAATTTCACGTGCATAACTGGTGATTGTCTTTGGTTTTTCCCCCTTGAAGTTATAACAGTAATTTTCCTGTCCCCTGCAGTTATCAGGACACAGTTCCCCGGGGCGGGCGTAAGAGAGGAAGATCGCACCATGCTCAGGAAAAGTTCCTGCCACAATATTTTCGGGAAATTCGGATACAATGCTCTGGAAAACATCCAGCCGATCCCTGTCAGCTTTATCCATGGAGACCTCACGGATAAGATCGGCATCCATATCAAGATTCACAAAGTCCGCAATAATATCAACGGCCGCATGTGACGGAACCGCAGGAATGATATATTCAGGTATGCCGTAACCCAGTAGAGAGGGAATGTCCTTTGAATCCATGCAGAAAAAATAGATTTCAGTGTTTTGAACGGTCCTGTTCTCCTCCGGTGGAGAACTAGCTCTAAGATAAGTATCTGTGTTCAGTGAATCGAGAATATCAGCCAGATCCTTCCTGTCCTCAAAAACCTTCCCAAGCTTTGAGGCCGGAGCCTTGCAATCGATATCTATGACAAGTACAAATGGCAGACCATGATCTTCTGCGTATTCCACGAATTTGCTCCCGATCTTCCCGCCGCCGATTACAAGATAATAACCGCTGATTATCGAAAGTGCGTTTACCCTGTCAATTTTAAGATCAATCTGTCTGCTTAAATCCGGGTCCATTATCCGATCACCCCTTCCAACACTGAATATTAAAGTAATTACTTCAAAGAAGATCATATTTTGCATATACCTGCATGATTTAATCCTTCCCGGAGAGCACGCTGTCAATACAGCTATTCAGATGATCACGTACTCTCCGGATATCAGGGTCCTGTGGCAGTTGAGCAATTGTTCTTTCAATATACCCTTTTTCCGCAACAAGACGAAACGTCTCAGGGAAGTGCATGTCAAAGACCCAGGCAAGCCTTGCGAGCCTTAAATCGTTGCAGGTCCTGACACCTGCAGTGCTTGAGATCCTGTTATTGAGTATATCATCGACCATATAGTGGGAGTATTCCGGAATATCCGGCAAACCCAATTCCAGTGCAGGGTTCGGCGATTTATCTTTCATGGAATAATGGTCGTCCAGGACCTTCAGAATATCCAGCTTATCCGCATCCCTGACAAGCCTACAATGGAAGAGGCACTCACGATCCAAATTCTGTGGGAGCTTTTTGGCATTGTGATGGGATATAGCTGTACAGATAATCTCCTGCTCTTCTGAAGGCAGGGGGGAAAGAACTTTCTCAAATCTCAATATATTTACACCCAGAAGGGCATGGTTCTCGGATTCCGAGTCCTTGAATGTACGATATTTCTGAAATTGCTCGAAGCGACCGATGTCATGGAAAAGTGCGATTGTCATTGCAAGATACAGCTCATCATCCGGCAGTTGTTCTGATCCGCAGATCAAGGAAGCATTCTGACAGACCCTCAGACTATGATCTTCCTTGAGTTCTATGTTCTGTGCAATGTAAGGGTCGTCCGAATAAAAGGACCTTACATATTGCGAAAACCATTTCCTGAAATACTGATAGTTATCTTTTTCCATCCAGTTCAAGATGCCATGAATATGTAAAGTTTTTTTCGATATATCATATAAATCAGATTTTTTACAACATGTTTAAATAACAAAAGAAACAAATTTTCATTTAAACGGGGTTGGAATGTTTCATCACTGAAGCATTTACTGGTAGATCAATTAGAAAGGGGTACATATAATGGCAAATCCATCGGTAACGAGTAGTGTATACGATTTAACGGGTGAAACTATCAATTTTCTCCCGACTTTACTGGCAGTAATAATACTGATCATCGTTGGCTGGATAGCGGGAAGAGCACTTGGTAAAATTGGAGCAAGTGTCCTTGACAGGATAGGACTTGATGATCTTATAGAGAAAACATCACTGGGAGCGATGTTTGACAGATCGCAGGTTACTGTAGTAGAATTCTTTGATGCAGCCATAAGATGGTTTGTTTATATTGTTTTCGCGGTTATTATTATTGACCTTTTGCAGATACAGATAGTAGCGGATTTCATCACAACGATAATTCTCTATATCCCGATCATACTCTCAGCATTGTTAGTCCTGATAATAGGTTTGCTTGTGGTTGATTTCCTCGCAGACCTGATAGAGAATATAATTGTCGCATCAGGAGTTGACGAACGTCTTGAGAGTACAAGTTACGGAAGTGCGATGAAGTCAAGCGGAGTCACTTTTTCCAGCTTGACAGCCTGGATCTTCAAGCTTTTCGGATATCTTGTATTCATTGTTGCCGCACTTGACATCCTCAACCTGCCAATGATAGCAGTGGTTATCGGAGAGATACTGGCATATCTTCCGAACCTGTTCGCAGGATTGCTCATACTTGTAGTAGGACTTCTTGCGATAGATCTCTTTGCAGACTATATCGGCAGTATGATGAAGACAATGGACGTTGAAGGCAGCGATATATGGATTCCCGCGCTCAGAGGTTTCCTGGCGCTGATAGTGGTCCTGCTTGCCCTTGACACATTGCTGATCGACACAAGTATATTCTATATACTTCTCGAACCGCTAGCATGGGGTATTGCGATTGTGGTTGCCTTCCGCTGGGGCATAAAGGAAGCCATAGTTGCTTACGCCAGAGAAAGGAAATAAACTTTCTATACCAGGCTCACAGGCCTGGTCACTTTTTTTAGAAGCGCACTACAGTGCGACGAAAACTGTTTTATATTTTTACCCGTTCCTGAACCTATAGACCAGTTCAGGGAACGTGCACTACAATGAAAATCAGTCTGTCAGACAAGATTGTTAATATGCCGCCATTCCATGTCATGGAAATACTGGAAAGGGCACAGGAACTTGAAAGAGAAGGAAGGAAAATCATCCACCTTGAGATAGGAGAACCCGATTTTCCCACTGCAGCACATATTTGTGAAGCCGCAACTGAGGCTATGTGTGCGGGCAACACGAAATACACTCACAGCCAGGGCCTGATCGAACTCAGGGAAGCCATAGTTGAAAAATATAAATCTCAATTCGGTGTGGACATCATTCCCGAACAGGTAATAATTTCTTCCGGAACCAGCCCTGCAATGCTTCTACTGTTCATGGCGCTTTTGAACCCCGGGGACGAGGTGATAATGTCAAATCCCCATTATGCATGTTATCCCAATTTTGTAAGGGCAGTGAACGGAGTTCCCGCTTTTGTTTATACCGACAGGGATGATGGATTTGTACTGCACGCTGAAGCTGTCATGGAAAAGATCAATGAAAAGACAAAAGCGATACTCATCAATTCACCATCAAACCCCACAGGTCAGGTACTGAGCCCCGGAACTTTACAGGATCTTGCGGACGTCGCAGGCAATGTCCCGATAATCTCGGACGAGATATATCAGGGACTTGTGTACGAAGGTGAGGACCACACCATTCTGGAATACACGGAAAATGCTTTTGTACTGAACGGTTTTTCGAAGCTATATGCAATGACCGGATGGAGATTGGGTTACCTGATAACCCCGAAAGAATACATAAGGACCCTGCAGAAAATGCAGCAGAACTTTTTCATATCCACGAACGCATTCGTGCAATATGCCGGAATTGCAGCCCTGCGAGGACCCCAGGATACTGTGAGAGAAATGGTCTCAACATATGACAAAAGACGTCGTTACCTCTTACAGAGAATAAAAGAAACGGGCATGGAAGTAAAGAGCGAACCAAAGGGTGCCTATTACATACTTGCTGATGCACGCAAGTTCGGAGAGAATTCCCTGGAGCTCAGTCAGAGGATACTCGAGGACATTGGTGTTGCAGTTACACCTGGAATTGATTTTGGAGACGGTGCCGAAGGCTATCTGCGCTTTTCTTACGCAAACAGTCTCGAAAACATAAAAGAAGGCATGGACAGACTACAGGAATATCTGGCTTCCAACAGATGACAGCCGATCATATATCAGTAATCAGTACTGACTTATTCCTATAGTAGTCAAACAACTCCCTTCCCCAGCTCAGTGCACCGGGGCTTTGCAAAAGTATGTGTTTATAGTCATATTTGATCTGGTCAGAGTTGGAAAGTAATCTTAGCATTATACCGTAATCATTCAGCGTAAAAGAAATCAGGTCGATATTATTATCATAGCGATACATTTCCATATTACTGTAGCCAAGAAGCCATTTTAAGTCCCCGGACCTCTCCTTTTTCAGCTTATTGAAAAGTTCACCGGTAATTATTACGGAAACTGATATATCCCTTTCCATATACTCTGAAAATATATCCCTGAAATTCGGGAATAAAAAAGTGGTCATACCCATAACGGATTTTGATTCTACCGAGCTTGTTTGAAACTCTTTATTTGCTTCACAGATTTCAAGAGGTGAGGGGTTAAAAACAGTGCACGGACCAATATCACTCATCTTTGTTAAGAGATGCGAAGGAATAAAATCCATGTTATATTTGCCCATAGCACTTAACAGTTCAAGCGTATTGATCAATGGGATCATTTTTTCGCTTATCATCCTGCCCATTACTGTTAATTGACATGAACCTTCGCTTACTGAAATAAGGTTCCACTCTTCCATCATCCTGATCTGGGGAAAAAGAGCCTGCCTATTGACATCGAAAGTTGCTAATATGTCCCAAATATCCCTTTTGCCATTTCTTAACAACAGAAGTATATCTTTCACCAGGCTTGAGGTGAATAAGATATTGAGTAGATTTTTATCCATATAGATCACATCGGAGATTCACGGATCCTGTTTTCCGGATATCAATATATTTATAGAATGCATCTGGAATAAAATGCTAACCGTATGGAAAATACAGGTCGATATTCCTGTAAATTATACATCCCATTATATAATTTTCCTATTGATAATATTATATTAGAAATCAGATGTATAAATATCTTATTCTTTGGTATTTTTTTACTATGTTAAAGAGATTTAAATAATTCTTAAAACACATTTCTCAAAGCCTGATAGAGAAAAGTCTGCAATCTGAAAGCTTTGAACTTAACAATTTTAGCCAAAGCTACAAAATATAGTAAACTTAGGAAGGTATATATAGGGATTCAATCATAGAAATTAACTATATAGTCGGCTTATTAAAAAATATTTTTATATGCTTACTTTATCCAGACTGCCCGCCAGAGAACACAAACCCGCATAGTGAGAATCCATGACAACAGAAAGAGTTGAAGATTACCTGAAGGCGATAGAAAAGGTGATCGAGAAAAAAGGTTATGCCCAGGTAAAAGATATATCAAGAGAGCTTGAACTGAGCTCTCCAAGTGTTACAGGAATGTTTAAGAAGCTTACCAAACTCGGCTACATAAACTACGAGAAGTATGGCGGAGTCACATTAACACCCGAAGGAGAAAAAATTGCCAAATGCACCATGGAAAAACATGGTGTGATAAGGGATTTCCTTGAGATACTGGGAGTTGAGGAAGAGACGGCAGATCAGGATGCATGTAAGATCGAACATGTTCTTGCCCCCGAGACCTTCGAGGTTCTTACAAAGTTTGTTGAATTCATTGACAGAAGGGAAGAGTGGCCATACTGGCTGGACCATTTCAGGCATTACTACACTACGGGCGAATATATCGAGTGCACCCCCGCAGCAAAGGATAGCTGCCCCCTGCATGGAAAAAAGACAAAGACTACATGATCTTGTTTTAAAATATTCCCACCTTTGAACTTAGAAAAAGGGAAATATCCCGTATAGATTTCAATGAGATCCCTGTCTAAAAAATACTAAAGACAGGGGCACGAAATCACTAAATATTAAAAGTGCGATTACGCTAAGTCAGTAACAGGGTGGAATAATTGCCCAGGGAATAAATTAAATGTCCGAGATCACACTTGATACCCTAATGCCCGGAGATCTGGCCAGAATTACCAAGGTACGGGTAAAGGGGCCTGCCAGGAGAAAGTTATTTGATATGGGGATGGTTGCGGGTTCGGAGGTAGAGCTCATAAGAAAAGCCCCGCTGGGAGACCCACTCGAATTCAGGATAAAAGGGTATAACCTTTCAATAAGGAAAGACGAAGCAAAACAGATCTTCGTTCATTTAATAGAATAGATCCTCACCTTCTTCAGAAGGAATGAACTCCAATCTTTTATTACTATAATACAGAGGACACAATGGAAAACAAAAAGATCAGAGTTGCCCTCGCAGGTAATCCGAATGTCGGTAAGACCACTTTATTCAATGCGATCACAGGCTCAAGGCAGCATGTGGGTAACTGGCCCGGAGTAACCGTTGAGAAAAAGAGCGGTATGAGGATCTACAAGGGTTATGAGATCGAGATCATAGACCTGCCGGGAACCTATAGTCTGACCGCTTATTCCATGGATGAGATCGTTGCAAGGGATTTTATCATCGAGGAAAAGCCCGACATAGTTATCCAGATAGTCGATGCCTCAAACCTGGAAAGGAATCTCTATCTTACCACACAGCTCATGGAGCTTGAAACGGAGATGATCATTGCTCTTAACATGTGTGACCTAGCACTGGAAAGAGGAGACAAGTTATACCTCGATAAAATGGAGGAGATACTGGCAGCCCCTGTTGTAAGAACAGTTGCAAGCAAGGACATTGGCATTGACGAATTGCTGGACAAGGTCATTGAGGAGAAAAACAATGAACAATATCATGGTCACGAGATAGGTTACGGCGATGAGATAGAGGCAATGATACTCGAGATCGAGAAAATACTTACAGAGGACCGGGAACTTGCCAACAAATATCCGCTCCGCTGGATGAGTATACGGCTGCTTGAAGGTGATGCGAATGTCCATGATAAGGTCTCGAGAAGTCCGGTTTCAAAAAAGATAAACGATCTGCTTGATTCCATCGACCAGGAGGAATACGAAGCAGATATCGCGGATAAGCGGTATGTGGCGATCAATGCCATCTTCCCCCAGTTATGCACCCGGTGCGATGTCAAACTGAGCAAATCGGATATGATCGACAGGGTGCTTACCAACAAATACCTTGGAATTCCCATATTTCTGGCCCTGATGTGGGGTGCCTTTGAACTTACATTTGCATTTGCCACCCCTTTCATGGACATGATCGAGATGGCATTCACCTGGCTGGCGAGTAATGTTGCAGGATCACTCCAGCCGGAATGGCTTGCATCCCTGATCGGTGACGGTATCATCGGAGGTGTCGGAGCTGTCCTGACATTTGTCCCGAATATATTCATATTATTCTTTCTGCTATCTCTTCTTGAGGGCAGCGGATATCTTTCAAGGGCTGCTTTCATCATGGACAGGCTTATGTACAAGATCGGCATGCACGGGAAGTCCTTTATCCCCATGCTCATGGGATTTGGCTGTAACGTACCGGCGATCATGGCAACCCGCAGCATAGAGGATGAGAAGGACCGACTGATCACCATACTTGTGGTTCCCTTCGTATCCTGCGGTGCCAGGTTACCTATATATGTACTATTTGCAGGGACTTTCTTCGGAAGGCAGGCAGGAACCGTCGTATTCATGATGTATGTACTCGGGATTGCGGTGGCGGTAATTTCCGCGAAATTCTTGCGGTCTACGATTGTCAGGGGCAGGCCCTCACCCTTTATCATGGAGATGCCACCTTACCGGGTACCCACTCTCAAGACCAGCCTGATCCATATGTGGGATAACGGAGCAATGTATATCAGGAAAGCCGGTACCATCATACTCTTTGGTGTTGTGGTCATCTGGCTGCTGGCATCATTCCCATGGGGCATAGAATACGGAAGCGAGGGAAGTTATGTTGGAATGATCGGTCATTTCTTCGAACCGTTAATGGAACCGCTTGGTTTTGACTGGAAGGTTACGGTTTCACTCATATTCGGATTTGTGGCAAAGGAAATAGTAGTGGCTTCCATGGGAGTCCTGTACGGAGTGGGAGATAATCAGGAGGCTCTGACACAGAACCTGATCGCCGACCCAGCCATCACAGCGCTAAGCTCATTGAGTCTTATGGTCTTCAGTTTGTTGTACATGCCATGCATTGCAACACTCGGAGTCATTAAGAAAGAGACAGGTTCCTGGAAGTGGACACTTTTTGCATTGATGTATGGAATAATTGTTGCCTGGATAATTGCCTTTATGGTATACCAGGGAGGAAAACTGTTCGGGTACTGAGGTTATGACATGAAAGGAAATAATGGCCACAAGATCGTATTCGCTCTTTTAATGGGTGCAATTTACACTCTTTTCGGGCTCATTCAGCTTATCACCGGATTCTCGAGATCACTGGGGATCTCAGCACCCGAAACCTTAAGCAGATTCATAGCAGATGTCCTGTTCATCCCTCCTGACGCAATCGGGGGGTTTGTGCTGGTACTGGTCGGAAGCGTATTTATTTACGGTTTTGCAGAACTGCATTCCGGAAAAGATGAAGGCATCGCCTATGTTTATGTGGGAATACTGCTCTCGCTCATATTTGCAGGCATATATGTACTTGCAGCATTTGGAAATGTACTTGAGGTCTATCTTTTGAAGAATGAGGCATTTGCCGGCTGGTCCATACTTGATGACCTGAGGCCTGAAATATACCTTGGAGCCGTGTCATTAGTTGCCTACCTGCAGTGGAAAGACCATTTTGATATCGAGAACTGATTTCAGGCGGGAGCATATGATAAAGGATCTATTGAAATACCTGTACGTAGAGAAACTTTCCATGGCTGAAACTGCCCAAAAGCTGGGTATTAGCTCTGAAAGACTAAAAGAGATACTGCAAAGCATGGAACACATGGGATATATCAAAATTGTAGAAGGGGACAACAGTCCCGGCTGTTCAGCCTGCGGATCCTGCTCATCGACATCTGTCTGCCATACAGATGGTGTTCAGACAACAGGGAAAAAGCTGGTCCTGACTGAAAAGGGACAGCGATTGTGCGAAAAGATATAGCTTTTACGCACACAGGAGTAAATCAAAACAACTTGATTTACCATACTTCCACCAGAGTATTCAATGGTACTGCTATTTTTTAATAATTCCATAAGTACTACAATCAATTTAAATAGTACTGTATATAGACATCAGTACCGTAACATATATTTTTAAGTTAGAACTCAGTACTTATGTTATAACTTCAAAAAATACTTCAAGGGATTCATATGAGAACAGGAGTTGCAATTGATCTAGGAACCAGTGGTATAAGAGCACAGAAGATAGACCTTGATAGCGGGGATATTCATAAGACGGTGATTACCCTTCGCAATCCTATTCCGGGTGCAAATGTAATGGACCACCTTGATTTTGCCATTACATACGGGCTGGAGCGTGCCCATGGCCTCCATGTAAATGCTGTCAGAGAAATTGTCGAGGCACTGGGAGTAAAAGCTGAGGAACTGCAGAGAATGGCTATCTGCGGTAACCCTATACAGCTTTCCATATTCCAGGGAATCCCTATCGACGATCTTGCATACGCAGGTGAGAGGAAAAAGGAGAAACTCAATATCAAGGAGCAGAACAGGGATGCACGTATCGTGGACTGTTCCGAGATTACAGGTCTTGAGGTCTACCCGAATGCCAAACTGGTAGTGCCGCCTGCTATCAGACATGAGGTCGGCGCCGATGCTCTTGCACTAATCATCAAGTCAGGTTTCCTTGACACAAAGGAAACTGCCATAGCCACTGACTACGGAACCAATGCCGAGATGGCCCTTATCCACGACGGTACCATTTATACGGGTTCTGCTGCTGCCGGTCCTGCAATGGAAGGACAGCAGATAAAACACGGAAAACTTGCATCTCCTTTTGTAATATCCGATGTTGAATTCGAGAACGGCAATATCCGCAACTATGTACTTGATGCTGAAATGAACACCGTAAAGGCAAAACTCATCAATCCCAAGAACGGTGACGTCGTAGAGGATGACAGTATCACTGCAAAAGGAATCACAGGAACAGGTGTAATTGCAATCCTTGACGCAGGTATGAAGAACGGCATAATACAGCTTCCAAAGATCGATACACCCGACCATATACTGTATCTGCAGGACAAGGTCAAGTTCTTTGAAAGCGATGTTCAGGAAGCAGGACTTGCCATCGGTGCCATACGTGCAGGACACCTTGCACTCTGTAATGCCGCGGGCATAGAGGTGGCCGATGTGAAGAAAGCATACATGTCCGGTGCTGCCGGAACCTATATGGATGCTGTCAAGGCCCATCAGATCGGTATGGTCCCGTATGATGTAAACGAGGTTATACAGATCGGTAACACTTCACTGCTTGTGGCACGGGAAGTATTGCTCTCTGAAGACAGATTGTGGGAGCTCCAGGAAATTGCATCCAGGATCGTAAGCAACCACGTCATGTTCGCAACGGATCCGGGCTTTAAGGAAGCATACATTCAGGAAATTTCATACTGGACGGAGGGAATGCCCTTTAAGATGCTCAAGAAGTTCCTGAAGAAGAAGAAGCTTCCAAAGATAGACCTCCCGGACCATGTTACCGAAGTTGACAAGCGGGTAGAGAAAGATATTCCGGTTCTGGGTGACGAAGGTCTTGAAGTGCTTGAGCAGGTCGGTACCTACCTTACAATGAAGATCGATTGTCCGGAGTGCCAGAAATGTGCCAAGGTCTGCCCCACTGATGCCCTATCAATTGATGACGAAGGTCTGGTGATGATAAGATCCGATCTCTGTGACGGAGCAAACTGTAAGAGATGTATTAATGCCTGTCCGAAGGACAAGTTCAAGTGGGAGAACCTGGAAGTTATGGAGATAGCAGAATAATCTCCATTTATCCTTTAACTAACAGAAGGACATATCATGAAAGTACTGGTGATAGGTGGATTCTTAGGAAGCGGTAAAACCTCCACCATTTTAAGGCTTGGAAGAGAGTTCAGTAACGCCGGCAAGAAAGTTGCCATTATAGTCAATGAGATCGGAGAAGTGGGCATAGATGGTGATGTTATCTCCAAGTACGGCCTGCAGACAACCGAGCTCACCAGCGGATGTATATGTTGTTCACTGAAGGTCAACATGAAGACCACTATCAATCTGTTGACCAAAGACTATGATCCGGAAATATTACTTATCGAACCTACAGGTATAGCGTTCCCTCAGATCATTAAGAACGAGATCAAATTAATGGATCTGAAAGATGTATCTATCCAGCCTCTTGTAACCCTGATTGACGGGAGCAGGTTCAAGCAGCTCATGAAAGAGGTCAAGAACTTCGCCATGAGGCAGATAATAGATGCGGAGATACTTGGTATCAATAAGGTCGATCTTGTGGAAGAGATACGCATACCCATCATAGAGGCCTCGGTACAACAGCTTAACCCCAAGGCCAGGGTAGTACTGCTCTCTGCCAAGCATGAAGATGAACACTGGCATAACTTTGTCAGGCTTACGCTTGGCGAGGAAGCCGAGGAAATTATACGAGAAGCGGAGCCTGCTGAGCTGAAGACAACCAGTCCTGACATACAGGTACTCGATAAAGATACAGGTCTGCCTATCGAGATGACAATGGATTCGATCGAGGCATCCGGTGTCACGAGTTATGCTACAGAATACGGCATTGCAAGCATTGATACACCCCTGGCCAGGTCCATTGGTCAGGAAGCCATGGAAAATATCAAGTCAGAGGTAATTCAGCACAGCCCTGAGTTTGTAGGACACATAAAACTGTTCGTGGAGTCGGAAACAGATACAGTTAAAGTGAACCTGACAGCCTTTGACAAAGAGGTGACCACGGAAGTATTCCAGACAGAGAACTCGAAAACTCCGCGCATGAAAATACTTTCTGCAGTCTCCGGCATACCATATGATACGCTCGTAGGTATCGTACAGGACACCATTGAAACCAAACTTCAGGCAAACGACATCCGTTTTACTCATAAGGTTCCGGACCATGGTCATGAGAATGATCATGAACACTGAGCTTGCCAGATGAAATAAATCATGCTCCTCTTTAAGAGGAGATTCTTTTACTTTTTTTGATGCAGATAAATTCAGAGATTATACAGCGCATATTCAGGAGGCAGCCTATAATGCCGGGACTGATGTCCTATATAAAGCTAACGTATAAGCCAGATTTGAATGTACTTCAGAAGCGTATAATAGATCTGAAGATATGTCGACCAAAAACCACTCATACTTAAATCGAACGGTAAACAAAGTTGTGATAAAACAGAATTTCTGACCAGATCCCATGTCACTGTGTTAACTCATGCATATATAATAAGTAGAATAAAAATCAGACATTTGATTTTTGGATTTTCAAAAGAAATAAATTTGTAAAGATAAGCAAAACAAAACAAAGCAACTTTATATAAAACAATTAAGCTTGAATAGAATAATCATTTTATTTAAAACTGACCCTTATACAACAGAACTATAATAATATAAAATTGTAAAAACTAAAATACTTATAATTGTGAGATAATCACTTTTCAAATATACTACCTCAGTAGACATTGGTTTTTAAAAAAAAAAAGATATCAGACGAAGGCCTGTGAAATATATTATTGAAATCTATTCCAACTCTATTATAAAATATCGAAACCGCTAGCTTTATATATCTGCCTCGATTAAGTGCTTGTGTGGAAATATGAAGTTGGCTAAAGGTTAAGGATGCTTGTCAGATTGTGGAGATCTTTCATGCGTCAGTTGTGCCTTTGCTAATGGATATCCATTGCCGCTTTAACCGTTGTTTTATACGGTGAGTGGCAGAAATCAATCTAGATACTAAGGAGGTAGAATAGATGGATATAGACCCAACCAAAATATTAGTCAGGTACAATGTGCAGAAAGAAAAAGCACAGACACCTGAAGACATGGCAGCTGAAATGTATCCTAAAGATGAGCCAGCAAGAACAATTGCTGCTGCAATCTTTGAGGGAGAAGAGGATGACGTAGTCGAAGGTCTTGAGAAGGCAATCGATGGTGGTGCAGACCCAATTGCACTTATCGATGATGTCCTCATGCCAGGTATGAAGATCGTCACCGACTTATATGACCAGGGTGTCATTTTCCTGCCAAACGTCATGATGTCTGCAGACGCAATGCTTGACGGTATAGAATTCTGTAAGGACCAGGGTGCATCACCAAAGGCAAAAGGAAAGGTTGTTTGCCACGTAGCAGAAGGTGACGTACACGACATAGGTAAATCAATTGTAGCAGCTCTTCTCAGAGCAGCTGGCTACGATGTAGTAGACCTTGGCCGTGATGTACCAGTAGATGAAGTTATCGCAGCTGTGAAGAAGGAAAGCCCAATGATGCTTACCGGAACAGCACTGATGACAACAACAATGTATGCATTCAAGGAAGTCAACGACAGACTTCTCGAGTCTGGAATCAAAGTACCATTCCAGTGTGGTGGCGGTGCAGTAAACCAGGACTTCGTTACCCAGTATGAACTTGGTGTATATGGTGAAGAAGCAGCAGACGCACCAAAGATGGCAGATGCAATACTGGCAGGCAAGGGCCTTGCACAGCTGAAAGATCAATTCCACAAACACTAAAGAGGTGAGAAGAAATGGTTAAAAGATACACTGATATGGCATACAAAGCTGCTGACGACATGATCTTCGGTAAGTCAGTATACCCAGTAAAAGCAGAACTCGGATTAGAGGTAGGTGCAGGATACGTAACAGCAGAAGTTAACTATGCACCAAGACCAGAAGCTGGTGTCTCCAAGGAGAAACTCGTTTCTGAATACCGCAGACTTACAACCGACATTATGGCAAGAGCTGTACAGATCGGTTTCCCAGCAGTATCACTTGAGACAGAGCACGTAGAGCAGATGACCAACAACCCAGACTGGGGAGGAGAAGTCGCTCACGTACAGAAGACAATCCTTGAAGAATACCACGAAGAATACGGAATCAAATGTGGTCTCAGGCACACACCTGGTGACATCCGTGAAGACCGTGACCTTCTTGCACTGATCGGTCCAAAGTACGACAAGCTCATGGAGTCATTCGAAGCAGTTGCAGAAGCAGGTGCTGACTTCCTGTCCATCGAAACAATGGGCGGTAAGGAAATTCTTGACTACGCAGTTCTTAGGAACGACGTACCAGGTCTTATCTACGCAATTGGCTGCCTCGGTTCAATGGACATGACCATGATCTGGGAAGACATCAGGAAGATCGCTGACAAGAAAGGCAGAATTGCAGCTGGTGACACAGACTGTGCACAGGCAAACACCGCAATGTTCATAGCTGGTGGTCTCCTTGACAAGAACCTTGCACACACCCTTGCAATCATCGCAAGAGCAATCTCTGCACCAAGGACACTCGCAGGATATGAAGCAGGTGCCCAGGGTCCAGGTAAAGACTGTGGATACGAGAACACAATCGTAAAGGCAATCACAGGATGCCCAATCTCACAGGAAGGAAAGACCTCAACATGCGCACACGCTGACGTAATGGGTAACCTTGTCATGCAGTGCTGTGACCTGTGGTCAAACGAATCTGTAGAATACCACGGTGAATTCGGCGGTACAACCGTACAGTGCTGGTCAGAGTCCCTTAACTACGATGCAGCAATGCTCAACGTAGCAACTGAGACCGGAAATGCAAAGATGCTCCGTGACATCCTCGTACTCTCTGACAAGTACAGAGACCCACAGGGATACGTCCTCGCATACGACAACGCATACAAGGTTGCAGAGTCAATCGTAAAGGACGGAGACGACCTGTACCTCCGTGCAAAGAACGCAGCAATCGCCTGTGTCGACATACTCAACGATGCAGACTCCAAGAAACTCATGATGTCCAAGTTCGAACAGAACGCACTTGCAGACGCAAAGGCATCCCTCGACGCAATGACCGACGAGGCAGACACCTTCATGAGCGAGAGTCTCGAGAAGTACAAGGCAGAAGTTGCAGTCTTCAGACCAGAAGACAACTACAAGTTCTAAATCTAGAACTTGTCTCTTTTTTTCTTTTTTTCTTAGTTTCAGTATATTTTATCATAGTGTAAAGTATGTATTTTGAAGGTAAAATAATAAAAAATAGAACCTTCAGTCACATCATGAACCTCTTAGGGTACCCTATTCCGGTAATTTGAATCACAGTCTCAAGAGGATCTTTTTTCCAGCCTTCGGGCGAAAATGTTTTCTGGATCACTTTAATTTCAACGTTATCTTTGCTTACTCCACATTCACCCATATATCCTATAACCGATTCTTTTCCATGGGCATTGGCATACCCTACAGCTTCACGATATCCTTGAAAAACACTCCTGCCCATTGGAAAAAATACAAAATAACCTTCATCAGGGTCTGCTACTGAAATTGGCCTTATAATAATTTCTATTCTTTTAATTCCTTTTCCGAATAGAGCACCTGCAGCATTTCCTACTTCTGCATGCCCGGGAATGACTATCCTAGCATCAATAATATTCTCCATATTTTCTTTATATGCAGAAACCGGTCCTCCAAGAAGAACAACAGGAATATCTACCTTAAATCTTGAATTAAACTCCCCGTCAACTATCTTTCTAATTCCGGAGCGATCAATTCCCGGAAGCATATATGACATCAGATTAAATGCCATGTTTCTTGATACGATCTCCTTAACGTTATTACAGAACTCATGAATGCTAACATTGCTAAGTCTTGCAAGTTTTTCAGCACCTGCTTTTGATGCCTCGACATCCCAGTAAGTATATTCCCCAAGGACATGGAGAGCATCTGTTGGGGTAAAACCAACAGCCTGTATCAGTCTTTTCTGTATAAGAGAATCAAGAATAGTGGTTGAAGGATATTTTTTTGATAAAACGGCAATCTCATCAATGTTTATCGGTTCATCACCAATCGCATTTAGAACTTCGATTTCATACTCATCCAGCCCGATTGGTTTAAACCCGGACCTCATGAAGAACTTCGTAGGCTGCACATTCCTGTCCAGAGAGCTTCTCAGCGGAACCGGACTTTTCTTTAATTTATTTAAAAAATCCGGATATCTGGAAGAAGCAAGGCAAAGAGGAACGACCCTCCTTGGACCTATATGTGTCTTTTTAGAATGTACCCATACATGACTATCTCCTCCCATGGCAGAGGTTTCCATTCTTGTAGCACGTACCCTTGTTTTCCATCCACCTACAATTGCCCCCGTTTCAGACAATTCCGGGACACCATCTATTATTGCTGAAACATCGGTACTCGTACCACCTACATCCACCACTGCACAGGTATCCAGACCTGAAAGGAAGGATGCACCCACAAGACTTGCAGCCGGTCCGGAAAATATTGTTTCCACAGGCTTATCCAGTGCATCCTTCAACCCCACAACTGTGCCATCACATTTCAGCATCAATAACCTTGCATTGATCTTTTTTCTTTTGATCTCATCCATTACGGAACGAATAAATTTATGAGAAATCGGAATCAACTGAGCATTCAAGGCCGCAGTAACTGCCCTTTCATAAGCACCAAGATCCTGAGACAACTCATGGCCACATACAACAGGCAGTCCTGTCACCTCATGTATTAGATCAGTAATGGCCAGTTCATGTTCAGGATTACGAGTACTAAAAAAGGAAGAAACTGCAAAAGCAGCGACATCATCCTTTACTCTTTCAGCGAATCTTCTAACATCATCAATGTCAAGTTTTTCAATTTCCTCACCATTGAAACCATGACCACCTGACGTCGAAAGTACATGTACCGCCGGGAAGTCCCCGTTTACAGGATGGTCCCCTACAAGAATAAGAGCTACCCGACATCCCGTACCTTCAAGAACCGTATTTGTTGCAAGAGTTGTTGATACAGATATCAGATTGATCTTTTCAAGGTATGTTGGATCAAGAGCTTCGATCGCATTTCTTATACCACCCACAAGATCAGGATAAGTTGTTAGCGCTTTACTTGAGCTCACCACAGAACCATCTGAATCCCTTACCAGAATTGCATCCGTATACGTACCCCCGGCATCTATTCCAAGACTAAATTGCATGATATAGAACTCCTTTAAAATTAGTTTCCCAACCGCAGTTGACAAACATAGTTTGTTTATTTTTTTATAAACAAAGATAAGATTTAGGTTCTATTAAAAATTTGTGAAAATATCAGAAAATACATCGGATTGATTAAAGAAAAAGTCTTGAAATGTCCAGGAAACAGAACTCAAAAAAGAAAAGGTTTGCATGCATAGTTAAGAACTATGTCATGCAGGTTGAATTTATGCGAAGTATTCGTCTCTTGCTTCGACCATTGCCCTGAGGTTTGAGCACTTGGTGTCAGGTGCGATACCACAGCCAGGAGCAAGTACGTCGATTCCGTCGTCAAGAGCTTTCTTTGCAGCTTCCTTTACCTTTGCTTCGTCGCCTGCAAGAAGTACGAATGGGCTTGAAACGTTACCGCAGATTGTTACCTTGTCGCCGACCTTTGCCTTTGCGCCTGCAAGATCCTTTACCTTCTCTTCAATACTGATGGATTCAAAGTGGCAGTCTGCCATCATTTCAAGAATTGGGGTTACGTCACCACAAACGTGGAGAATCATTGGACCGTTGACACCGTCAGCGAATTTCTGAAGTACTGGCTTGAGAACCTTGTCGAATGTGTCAGGAGCCATGAGGTCAGGAGAGGCTACAGGGTCTGGTACACTGATTACATCTGCACCTGCATCAAGGAGTGCATTTGCGTATTCGATACATGCATCACATGCGAAGTCGAGGATGGTCTGGAAGTCTTCTGGCTTCTTGATTGACCATTTCATGAACTTCTTAACACTTGCAAGGTCGGATGCGAGTGTGATAGGGCCTTCCATACCAGCGATAACAGGTACTTCTCCACCGGTCTTTTCCTTGAGGATTCCGAGTGCTTCTATTACTGCTGGGATCCTTCCCTGTTCAAGGAGGTTCTCTGGCATTTCAAGGTTGTCAACACCTTTTGGATATGGGTGACCTGTAACGGATGGCTGTCTGTTCTTTGTACCCATGTTGACTTCACAGCCCATTGCTTCTGCAAGTACTGTGAGACAGTATGGAGCCCTTACACCTTCGAGACCACATTCTGTGTATGTTGCCATTGCAAGGTCTGCCATCTTCTGTGCGTCGCTGTGTGCTTCTGGCCATTCAGCACCGGTCTTGTCCATCATTTCGACAATAGCGGTCTGGGTTACGGACAGTACAGGAACTTTGTCTACTTCTTCACCTTTCAACGCTTTTAAAAACCTTTCTTTCATGTTCATAATGAATCCTTCTCTTTAGAGTAGATTTTAATCACCTTGATTTACGTTACATCAGATATAAAACTATTGGATTGAAGCCGCTTTTGTGGGATTGTCCGATGAGAATACCAGCATGAAAGAGTGTTTTTATAAATTATATAGTGCATACGTAGTATGCATTCATTCATGATTGATGCTTAAGGCACTTAAAGAAAATGAGGTCAAAATCTGGCAGGATCCATCCCGGGATTTAATTCGTATAATCAACAAAAATGCTCAACAAGCTAATTCAAAATTAACTCCAGAACCTCTTGTTCTTTGCATAGTTTCTTTCAGCTACCAATATATCCCTGTAGAAAGCCTCTTCATCATGCCTCATCTTCTGGATCACGCGGGTTGCCATCTCAGGACCCACACCCCTGCTGGCAAGTGCAATCACAGCCTGTTTCCCGTGGGTCATTACGATATTGGCATTCCTGTAGACTCTTCTGATACGTTTTATATCATCAGGAGAACTCGCCTTATCCTGCTTCTGGACAAGTTTAACCTCATCTTCTTCCCAGGGTTTTAAAGAAGCTACCATACCGGAATCACAGACCGGACAGATAATCTCATCAGGAACGTTCTTGACCTTTCTTCTTGAGATCCATTTCTTACAGTGTACACAGAAGAGAATCACCCTGTCGTTCATTATTCTCTCCTTCAGAGCCATCACTATGGACCTGTCAGCCTTTTCAGGTGCTGTCAGGTCCCTTTTCATGGAAAAGCCCGCTCTGCCGATAGGGGTCGAAGGGGTTGTGATCACAACGATCTCACCTGAGTATATCTGCATAAATAGTTCCGATGCCCTTCGAACATCCAGCATGGTATGGAATATCTCCCTGATAACCTCGTCATACATGGCAGTTCCGCGATAGATCTCGAGCAGCTTCTTCATGCTTATCCGGTCATAGTCTATGTCCTTACTCAGAGCACCGAACTTCCTGGCAACATGTACCATTTTCCATTTCATGAGCGAGGTGTTCTTCAATGTCATCTCTATGATAGGTTCAATATGCTCGGGCTGGATATCACGTATCAGTTGTTCTATCTCACGTGCCTTTATCCTTCTTGGAAGCTGCAATCGTATCCTGTACGGATCTATCTCCTGGGAAACACTGCTGCCATATCTTGCAGCAAGAAGTGATGTCAGGACCTTTGCAAAAGTCTCGTTTGTATTATGTCCGAAGCAGGCATTGATAAGTACCGCATCCTCGTCATTCTCAATAAGCAGTATTTTTGAATCCGGAACCGGATAGTTACCTAAATATTGCTCTCTAATCAGGTTTACAAGTAGCAAAGCTCCGTTAAGATCCACCGGATAATCATGTGTAAGCTGCAGTGCTATATTCTCATCTTCCAGGCCCTCAATCATCCGGTCGGCAATAGTCCTTCGTATGGATCCGACTTCTCCGGCAACCTCAAAAGGTACTGGAATTTCCTCACCCACCCAACTCGGTATCTCTCCCATCCCGCGTACAGGCTCCACCTTGATCCTGTCACGGTCACTGTTCATCTCAATCACCCTCCACATATCACCCTTTGTAATGAAAACCGCCCCTGGAGTTACGAAATTGATGACAAAGGCCTCATCGAGCACACCAACGGTCCTTCCGGTAACCATATCGAATATCTCGTACTTTTTCTCATCCGGGATCATGGAGAGGTTATCATAATAGTACTGCCAGCTCTTCCTTCTGCGTGAGAAGACATCAGAACCCTCCTCATTCCAGACCATCCTGTAATCGTTTACCTGTTCCACTACCTTTTTGAACACATCAAAGCTCATGTCCCTGAAAGGATAGGCACGCTTGAAGATGGAGAACATCTTTTCAATCCCGACTTCTCCAAAGTCGAGCACAAGTCCTGATATCTGGTTGGCAACCACATCAAGGGAGTTCATATGCGGATCGATATCCTCAACCCTGCCGTCAAGTGCAAGTTTGCATATTGCCATGCTCTCGGCAACATCATCCACACCCATTGCCAGAACAGTTCCCCTGGAAACCTCATGTATCCTGTGACCCGCACGACCCACACGCTGCAGAAGCCTTGAAACCTGTCTGGGAGAGCCGTATTGTACAACGTGGTCCACATTACCGATGTCAATTCCAAGCTCCATGGATGACGTACATATAAGACCCCTGAGATCACCATTCTTGAAGGATTCCTCTGCCTCAATTCTTGAATCCACCGAAAGCGAGCCATGGTGCACGCCAATGGGCAGCTCGAGCATCTTAAAGCCGGATGCAAGAGCCTCAGCACTCTGTCTGGTATTGACAAAAATCAATGTGGAGACATTATCCTCGACAATATCCCGGATATAGCGCAGATGAGCTGCAAATTCAGGATCAGAACCTATTTTCTTGGCAAGCTCTATATCTTCTTCAATGGGAGCAGGTGTGAGTACAGTGAATTCCAGAAGTTTCAGCAGGGTCACGACCACAACCGAAACATCTCGCTCAGCACCCACAAGGAACTTTGCAACCTCTTCAGGATTACCTACTGTAGCTGAGAGTCCTATTCTCTGGAACTCGCCTGCCAGCTCCACAAGTCGCTCAAGACCGACAGCAAGCTGAGTTCCTCTTTTAGAGGATGCCATCTCATGTATCTCATCCACGACTACATGTGTCACGTAACTCAGGTTCTTCCGTAGGCGTGAACCTGTGAACATGGCCTGTAGTGTTTCGGGAGTGGTGATCAGAAAATCAGGCGGTTTGCGTGATTGCTTCTGCCTTTCGTACTGGGAAGTATCCCCATGACGCACCTGTACTTCAATTCCAAGTTCTGCACCCCACCACCGGATACGTGAGAGCATATCACGATTCAGTGCACGCAGGGGTGTGATGTAAAGTGCTGAAATACCTGTTCTTTGTTCTTTGGTTTTTGAGAGAATTGCATTGAATATCGGCAAAACGGCAGACTCGGTCTTTCCAGATCCCGTCGGAGCTACCAGGAATGTATGCTTTCCCTGCAAGATATACGGAAATACCTTTTCCTGTGGTTCTGTCGGAGCTTTAAAACCCTGTTTTTCCAGAGCTTCCTGTATCCGCGGATCGAATGAATCAAAGATATTCCCGAAACTCATTTATTCACACCTTTTTTCCTGCGTTTTAAGCGAGGTCTGCTCTCTTCCATCTTTCGAATAAATTTCAATGCTCCAAGTGGTGTCCCGTCAAGCAGATAGACCTGTGCATCATCGATATCCACTGCACCGGACGAGAACATGGGACCAAGCAGGTCATCATGCAGGGACTCATTGAACGCTACCCCGCCGCAAAGTTCGTTGAAGGATGGGACTATTATCAATTCCGGACCCTTCCATTTACCTTTCCCGGAATTCAGATCAAGACTTCTGAAATGTCCCTTGATCACGTCTGCTTTGAGTCTTGTCCTGATCCAGCTCTGCTCTGTTATCGAATAGCCAAGGGAATCTGTCAGGCGTATTGTCGGATGATTATGTGCGGTGATCATGTAATCCGCAAAGAGCAGATCAGGGTCTGGCCATGTATGACCATGCAAATAGCCAATTCCCTCTATTACTGAACCCCTCACAGGATGTACGGTTATATCCGATCTTTTCGGGACCAGATATTCGATACCTCCGTCATGGTTTCCCGGAAATATGTCAACTTCCGCATGTTCTGCCAGGGATTCAAGGAAATAGGGGATCTCATCTCTTTCCTGCCAGGATATCTGTGGAACGTTATGCTTCACGTCTCCCAGAAGGATGATCCTGCCCGGAGATTCTTTTTTTATATAGTCCAGCATACGGTCGAGTCCGAACTGCATGCGGCTCGGTATGGAAATACCACTCCTGTACAGGTCCCACTCTATACCCAGATGTATATCCGCAACAACAAGTGTCTTTGTTTCATTTTCCACCACAAGGGCGGGCTCATCGATAATAGGTCTCAGTTCTGTGGTCATTTGTTTGAAAATAATTCTTAGTTCCTTTCCTCAGCCATCCGGTCGACCTTTTCGGAAAGCGAGTCAACTGTGGTCCTCATCTCATTAAGTTCCTTCTGGATCTCCAGTATCTTCTGATACATAGGACTGCGATCATCCTTTATAGCCTGCTCCTGGGAGAACTTCTGCTTGCTTGGAAAAATGTAGACATATGTGAACATCATCCCGATAAATGCAATTACAGATAATCCGATTAAGAAGACAATGTAATGCGGGAAAAGAGTCCGGATATAACTGTCCCCTGAACTATAATACTGCAGCCTTGTTATCATGATGAAGTTCAATATGGAGAAAAGGAACATGGTCTCTCCTACCATGATAAGCAGGCCGCCAACTCTGGTGGACATTTTCCGCTGCTTCGGAACGAAGCGATCAATTATGGAACTCATCCAGAAGAGATTGGTTTGATGTGATATTTATATTTGTAGTTTATTTCTTAGAGAATTGTTTACTATGAAGATATGTTTTTATATAAAGAGTTCATCGTTGTTTTAGTTATATAATTAACTTACACAGTTTTACTAAGTTAAAATATAATCAAAAATATATAAAACCGTCCTGAAAAAGAAATATAATTTGGGCTGGTGGTAAAAATGAAATCAAAACTACTATTAGTACTACTTTTGATAGGCTTAGTCGCCTTTTCTGGATGTACAGACATAAGTGACTCATACAAGCCTGGAAGCTTTGGAACAACCGAAGAAGAACAACAGATCGTCGAGGCAGTAACAGAAAAGTATGGTGACATGACGGCCAGTGGCGAGCCAAGACTCCTTGAAGTGATGATGACATCATCAACACAGAACTTTATACCGGTAGATAAAGTACTCAAATATTCAAAGGATTCAGGAGAACTATACGCATGGTTCATCTACGACAACTTTGAGAACGACGTGATTAGTGTAGAATGGATATACCTTGATAACGATTACTCAATCCATACCTTTGAATCAGAAACAGGTGAAGACTTTGGGCGTGGAACATTCATACTCGAAAAGCCAGATGACGGCTGGCCGCTTGGAGATTACAAGGTAATAATAAGCGGAGCAGGAGTAGAAGAATCAGTAGAATTTGAAATAATTGACGGACAAACTGTTTCAATACCACTGGAACTGCTGGAAGGCATGGCAACAGACAGCCAGCAAGCTGAATTCGAAAGCACGGAAACAAGCACAACTGCATCCGGAATAACACCTGGCTGGTATCTTACAAAAGTTGAGGACTACGGCGACAAGGTAGCAAGTACAAATGACTACTACAGCTACGATGTAGACTATGAAAGAGGTAACGTCTGGACCAGTAACACAGGAGACAAAGGAGAGACGGTACAGGTCAGAACTATCAGCGAGGAACCAGAAGACTTCTACGCTGCTGAAGAAGAGATAGCTATCAATGTCAGAAAGGAAGGCGAACTGATAGCACCTGGTCAGCTTGGAATTGGAGACTCAAGTTCCATTACCATAGACATGGCAGACGTAGCAGTTGACAGAGGAACTTCAAGCCACTATTATCTTGAAGACGATACATACGGATCTTTCTTCTATATGGACTGGCGAGATGAAACCGGTGATGTAAAGGAAGGCACATTCAAAGCAAATGCACCTTCAGCAAACGCATTCGGCGGTTCATTCAGAATACTATATGGATATAGTAATGGTGCATACTACAGAACAAACTACATATACGAATGGAGAGAGTAATTCTCTACCATTCTTCTTTTTTCTTTCTGTTTATGAAAAGCTGAGATAGGTACTAGGCAATAAATAGAAGGTATACATACCCTATTTAATGAAAAATATTCAATTATTCAATTCTTGATAATACACAATCATTGAACCATGCCGGTACAGGACATTCTTTTGACAGGACCAGAGAGCCATCCGGCTTTTTTTCAGCAATCAATTGCATTTTGATAGAATTATCAAAAATATATGCCCTCCTGCAATGCTTTAGTGCAGGATATAGATTATCATGAGCCTTTGTATATCGTTCACGGATCTTGTCCTGTGGAACATCATGTTTTCCCCTTAATACACGCTCTGCCACCCGTTCACAATTGATCTCGGGGTCCTGTGTGCTAACGAAATATAAATATACAGCCCACCCATGTTCTTCTGCCATTTTAAGAAAATCAATTTTTGATGGATGAGAGAAGACTGTTTCAAATGAGAACAGTCTTTCTTTTGTTCTTATGAGGGAATGCCTCAGATAATCAGCAAGCATTGCGCCCATATATGAGTTACTGTTAACTATGTTAAAACGATTATCTTCAATCTTGATATCCTGAACATCAATGCCACAATTCCTGTAGAATGGAGATTGGAAAATAAAATCCCGAAATTCGTCCTCATCAACTGTTAACCCGAATTTGTCGAAATCAAGTACATCAATAGAATTTAGCTCATCAGGATTTATGTGAAAAGCAGGGTCAATAAGCCTGTCCTTTTCTTCAATAAATTGATCGACAAGTGAAGTTTTACCAGAGCCGTTCGGTCCGGCAAATACCCTCATGCGCTGTATCATATACGATATCGTCTCTTTTCCGGTGTAACTGAACTATTCTCAAGTCTTTTAATGAATTCAGTACTACCGTCAGGATAGACTTTGACAATATCATTACCACGTATTCTTGTTACAGGCAGACCGCAATTGAATGCGTTCATTATGGCATTGTCGGATGCATCTCTGGCAACCTTTTCAATTGTTCTTGTCCGTGTTCCACGACTTCGCTTACCTGATGATCGCATTGCAGATACCTCCGGTTCCTGAATTTAGATTATATAGTCGTTATACACAACATTTACATAAATACATTTGTGCCTGTTCTCTGATCGATACCTTTGATATAAAGAGGTAAATAAAAAAACGCTACAAGTTAGATGTGAGTAATGTCGCATGAAATCCGCAGACAACTCGAAAAAGGCCCGGAAACATCCACCTGAACAACTCTACGTAACTGATCGTGATGAGTGGAGGAACTGGCTTGATAAACATCACAATCAGAAAAAGGAGATCTGGCTGGTATACTACAAAAAACACACCAACAAGCCCCGTATACCGTACGATGATGCTGTGGAAGAGGCAATTTGTTTTGGATGGATAGACAGCACTGTAAGAACGCTGGACGATGAGAGATATATGCAGAAGTTCACTCCCCGCAAAAAGAAAAGCAACTGGTCCGACCTGAACAAAGAAAGGGCCAGGAAGATGATAAAAGCCGGGAAGATGACAGAAGCCGGCTGCGAGAAAATAAGAGAACTGCTTGTAGAGGATAAGAACGGTTTGAAAACCGGTAAAAAAGAAACGAAGAAGCAACTTGTGATCCCACCTGAGATAGAGAAGGTCCTTTCTGCAAATAAAAGAGCATGGGAGAACTTCAACAACTTAGCACCCGGATATAAAAGACAATACATTGAGTGGATACTCGATGCAAAGAAAGAGGAAACAAGACAAAGAAGACTCAAAGAAGTTATAAGCAGACTTGAGGAGAATAAAAAGCCAGGGATGCTATGAGCTGCTTTGATTTATAGCAGAAAATACAAGCGAGTTAAAAGGTATTAGTGTGAAATGGATTCAACTAAAGAGACTACAAGGATATTAGAAGATGTGAAGATGTGCCTAAAAAGGAAGCATGAATGGAAAAAGATGGGATTCTCAAAAGGTAATCTTTATTACATGAAAAAGAATGCTGAGGCTGATGAGCCATTTTCATCAAACTCTCATATAAAGGAAAGATTTGAGATGTTGGAAGGATGTAAATTAGAGATTTAACCGTCCTTTTTCGTTAATCTAAGAGCAATTGTTCCAGAAGAATTCTTTTCAAGACGTACATAGGTTAAGATCAATGTTTCATCTTCTATAGTATAACCTTGAATGCCACCACGATAGTTTGCAAAGAATTGCGTTTTTACAAAATCTTTTTCCGTGAGTGTATAGCCATCTGATATTGGAATTATTAAAGTTTCTATTTCAACATCGTTCGGAAGGTAGTTTGTAAGTGAAATATTCATGGAAATTGAATCGTTAGTAAAAGTAGGGTCTTCGAAACTCACCATTTTTGAATAAGTTGCTTCTGTATTCTTATAAAGAGCTACAGTAACATTCACTACTTTTGAAGTCTTATTCACTACAAAGGCATTTTCATCTTCTAGCACTTTATAACTTGAATAACCTTTATCTTCTAACTTATTATTTTTGAGAACAAGTTCTGGTTCTACCTTTGCCCATGAAATCAATACAGGCATTTTGATGGAGTAATCTCTGTATATCAACTCTTTTGCAGGAGAGATTTCATTTCTGAGAATATCTATTTCCTTTATCGAAATAAGTTCTACTTTCTCTTCATTTTCCATTACTTCATAACTAAACAAAAATGTTCCAAAGATATAAGGTATCAAAATTAACAGAAGCAAGAATACAAGAAAAGGCATCTTTTTTTCATTCTACATTTAAAAGATAAAAGTTTAATTTCTTTAAATATTGCTGGGATTGACTTTTTGTGAACTGCCAAATAAACACAGAAAAACAAAGACATAAAAAAAATGCTTGTAGAAATATTTCCGTTTACATGAGGATAGTAATCTCTAAATTGAGTAAACATAATCGCTAAAACGAGTTCTATATCAAGAAAGCTTAAAAAAATTACAAAAAGAAGATATCCAACAAAAATTTTTTTGAATATTCTTTCATTTTCATATAGTGGCTTATGCGAGATAAATAGAAGGACAAATATCCCAAAAAGTAAAAAAGAACAGATTTGTTTATATGTTCTAATTATTTCTTCTGTTCCTATATTTACAAAATCATACCCATTAAAAAAGTAGTTTAATGTGAAAATAATTCTAGCTAAAGGAATGACCAATCCTAAAAGTACAATGAATCCGCAGGTGATTGAAAAAGAAAGTTTGTCGAAATCTGAAAAACTATCCCATAATTCACTTCTGTAAAAATACATAATGAAAATTAAGAAACCTGTAACTATCATTATACTTAATAAACGAATATCTATTGATCCAAAAATAATGCTAGCAAAATAATCTTCCATTGTTTTTTATAATAAAGCTACTAACTTAAAAATTTTTGTACTTCAAAATGTAATGGAATTTATTTCAACGTCTCTAATTTTGATTCAAATTACGGTAGCGTAGGATGATAAGAAAAGCGTACACTTTTTTTAGTTGTATATATCCCATACCTATAATGAGATAGGTTAAATTTGACCCCCATAATAACCTTAAAGAACAACCTCAACATAACCCCTGCTAAATACAGAGGCTTTCAAAATGGAACATTGTCATTCACATGGAGAGAAACTCCAGAATCCTGTCAGACAGGCGAAGATCACCGGGAATATGAGCGTGGACGAACTTGTGTGTGCCATCGATGGCTGTGCCTTTGGAGCAGGCAAGCTGGCAGATGCGGTTGACATCTACACCGAGATGCTTGCAAACGGATCCACCAGTTTTTTCGGGCTTGCAGGTGCAATGGTACCTGCGGGAATGCGACAGATAGTAACCGATCTCATCTATGACGGTTACATCGATGTGCTTGTCACCACCGGTGCCAACATGGTACATGAGATAGTGGAATCAATGGGACTGCATCACTACAAGGGATGTGCGGAATGTGATGACGTCGAACTGAAAAACGATGAGATAAACAGGATATACGATGTCTATCTCCCTGAACCTTATTTCGTTGACTTCGAGGAGAAGATCAAGAGCATACTCTCAGATATTGGTCCCGAGACCATCTCCATCAGGGAATTCATGACACACCTCGGTAACAACATCGATGACAGGGACTCCATCCTCAGGGCTGCAGCCGACATGAACGTTCCAGTATACTGTCCTGCAATACAGGACTCCATGATAGGACTTCAGGCATGGCTCTACAAGCAGACCAACAAACTCAACGTCGATGTCTTTGCGGACATGAAAGAGATAATCGACATCTGCTACGAGGCAAAGAACCCCGGGGCAGTACTTATCGGCGGCGGTGTCCCAAAGAACTACATATTCCAGTCCATGTTGATCACACACCAGGAATTCGAGTACGCCATCCAGCTCACAATGGACACCCCGGAAACCGGAGGCTTAAGCGGTGCGACACTTGACGAGGCACGCTCATGGGGAAAGGTCAGCGAGACAGCACGCTCCGTAACAGTCCACTCCGATGCCACCATCACACTTCCGATAATGGTCGCAGCAGCAAGGAGCCGGCTGGCAAAGAAAGCCTGAGGAAAGTATCTGCTTAAAATCAAATCTGGAAGATAATTATGGAAAAGAACACAAGGCTCATACTCGCACTTGATGTACTTGACAGCGATGAAGCCATCAGAATATCAGAAGCTGTTACAGGTCACGTCGATGCCATAAAGGTTGGTTACCCCCTCGTACTTGCCAGCGGACTTCAGATCATAGGAAAGCTTGCAGAGTATGCATCCATAATAGCTGACTTCAAGGTGGCCGATATCCCTAACACGAACCGACTTATATGTGAGCAGGTATTCGATGCCGGAGCAGATGCGGTAATAGTACAAGGATTTACCGGACACGACAGCCTGGAGATATGCGTGGACCTTGCACGTGAGAGAAACAAGGACATCTTCGTGGTCACAGAAATGAGCCACCCAGGTGCGCTTGATCTAATGCAGGATGCAGGTGAGAAAATAGCACGAATGGCTGCAGACCAGAAAGCATCCGGTGTCGTGGCTCCTGCTACCCGTCCTGAAAGGGTTAAAGAGATCAGAAAGATAATAGGCAACGAACTTGCCATAATATCACCAGGGGTCGGTGCCCAGGGGGGCAGTGCTGCTGATACTATAATGGCAGGTACTGACTGGGTGATCGTCGGGAGAAAAATCTATCAGTCAGATGACCCTGCAAAAGCTGCAAAGGATATTGTTAGTGAAATTAAGGATGTACTCTAAAAGACTGAAGCTTTAAGATTAAACTAAGAAAAATGTGCCTGTGATGATAAAACCCTGCTGATTCGTGATGAACCCTATGAGTTCTGAGGCACATTCATATTACCTATAGCTTTTCTATACAACCTATAAAGACTATTTTTGATTCTTTGAGATATTCTTGCCTATGCACAAATAGATGGATGGAAAAATCCCACCATCTGAATTATTTACAATACTTAGATGTATTCCATTTTGTACACTTTGAATTTTTTATGCAAATATTAAATCAATACTAAAAATATGAAGTCCTGCAAACTTATAATTGTTTTAATCTTATACCGGGCAATACATGTAAAATAATTGTTATATGTAATATTGCTTCTTAAACCATATATTAAATAAAAATCCTATAAACATTAATACAATAGTTTTTGCATTTAAATAAATGCTTTTGGTATTTATATAAATAAATCATGGAGTGGTGGTAAATGAGGATTGGACAGTTTACGATTTGTTCTTTGGGAATAGTATTGCTAATAATGAGTATAGGAACTGCAGCAGCAGCAACAATAACAGTTGATGATGACGGTGGGGCAGACTATATTTCAATACAGACTGCCGTAAATAATTCAACTGATGGAGATACAATTCTTGTGTATCCGGGAACTTACAATGAGAATGTGGATGTCTACAAGCAGTTAAACATCACGTCAACAGGTGGTGCTTCGGTAACAAACGTGGTGGCTGCATCGGAAGGTGACCATGTATTCGACATCACTGCAGATGGAGTGTCAATAAATGGTTTCAGTGTAAGTGGCGCAGGATATTACAAAGCAGGTATCTATCTGCAATCTTGCAGCAACAACATACTTAAAAACAACAACGTGGAAAACAATTACTACGGCATCTATCTTCATTATTCCAGCAAAAATACGCTGACAAGCAACACAGCGGCAAATAATGATGACAAAGGTATCTGGTTACATCATTCCGACAACAATGTGTTGACAGACAACATAGCAGTAAACAATAATGATATCGGTATCTTTTTGAGTTCTTCCGACAACAATATGCTGGCAAACAATAACGTAGAAAACAATGCCATGGAAAGCATACGTCTTTTCTCCTCCAGCAACAACAAGCTGATAAATAATACAGCAGAAGACAATAACTGCGGCATTTCCCTGAGTTCTTCCGACAACAATGTGTTGACAGACAACACAGCAGCAAGCAGTAATGGCTATGGAGTCGAGCTGTATCATTCCAGCAACAACACACTGACAGACAACAACGTAGAAAACAATGTTCGCACGGGCATATATCTGTCTTCTTCCAGTAACAATAAGATATACAACAATTTCTTCAACAATCCGGACAATGCTGAGTTAGACGGGATCAACACCGGCAATATCTGGAACAGCACAAAGGCCGCAGGAACTAATATCGCAGGTGGCCCTAACCTGGGAGGTAACTACTGGGCAAAACCAGATGGTACAGGTTTCAGCCAGACACACATTGCTTCTGATGGGGATGGGATTTGCGATGTAAGTTATGTTCTGGACGGGGATAATACAGACTATCTACCATTGACGAATATCACAACTTCAGACAATCAGAGCACTGGAAATGTGATCACCGTAGATGATAGTGGTAGTGCAAACTATACCTCGATTCAGGCAGCGATAAATGCCGCCAGTCCGGGTAATACCATCCTTGTGTACCCAGGGACCTATACAGAGAACGTTGATGTGAATAAAGAGGTAATAATAAAATCTTATTCTGGTAACCCAGACAATACTATTGTTAAAGCTGCATCTTCAAATGATCATGTGTTCTATCTAAATGCAGATAATGTGACCATTAGTGGTTTAACTATAAAAGATGCTGATGCAGACGGTATTCGTGCTGGGGAGTTCCGAGGTTCTTCAGGTACAAGCAATAATAACACTCTGATCAATAATATTATAACAGGAAACGATTTTGGCATCAGTCTGAGTTATTCCAGTGGCAACGTTCTGGATAATAATAGTATATCAGGGAATAATATTAGCATATATATGGGTTTATACAGTGGCAATAATATTCTGAACAATAATAGAGTGTCTGACGGTATCTATCTGGAGATGTCCAGAAACAATATCCTGAGCAATAATAGGGTGACTGCCGACGACTACAGCTACGCTGGCATTCTACTGGAATTCGATAGCACCAACAATACTTTGCGTAATAATACGATTCTGGACAATAATCATGGTATCGTGCTGGAGAATGCTGCCTACAACAAGCTGGACAATAACACAATACTTAACAGTTCCGTGCATGGGATAATGTTAGATGGAGCTTACAAAAATAAATTTAATAATAATACGATAGCTAACAGTTCCAGCTTTGGTATTACGATATATCAGTCCGTTTACAATATGCTTGAAAACAACACTGTTTTAAGTAACGGAATCGGCATTTACCTCAATTTAGATAGCAACAATAATACCCTGACGAACAACATAGTGTCGGATAATGGGGATGGCATCAGTCTGAATTTCCATAGTGATAACAATGAATTGACTGGCAACACAATATCAAATAATAATCGTGGGATATATGTGGCAGATTCTGTTAACAATATGATTTTCAATAATTTCTTCAACAACTCTATCAATAAGGAATTCGGAACTGATTATGACATGGAATCTGATAATATCTGGAACACCACACAAACCGCACGCACAAATATCATGGGCGGTCCATACCTTGGAGGAAACTACTGGGCAACTCCCAAAGGTACAGGTTTCAGCCAGACCTGCACTGATTCTGACGGTGATGGCATTTGTGATTCGGCCTATGTTCTGGATGGAAACAATACAGACTATCTACCATTGACAGAGATCACAGCTCCTGAAAAGAAGATCAGTTCTTCGGGAGGAGGAGATGGCTTTGGTGAAGCAACAATAAGAGAACCGGAAAATGCAATTGATAATGCAACTATGTCGGCTCAGGATGATAGCAAGCTTTTGAGCGTGGAAAGCATAGAATATTCCGAGGAAGGAGAAGTTGAAACAATAGATGAAGCAACCGAGGAAGGCTCCGGAACAATTCCGGGATTCAGCGTTCTGCCGGCAATCGGTGTACTGCTGATAGCATACATAATTCACAGAAAGAAGGATCACTGATCGATCCTTCTACTTACTTTTTTATTCTGGTCGAGTTTAATGCAATGATGTCCTGCTTTCCGAAATTCAATTTTCAATTGAACGTATCTGTTCCATCACTTCCGGATTTCGAGGTTCATTTTCACAATATCTGCAAACACACCGTATTCCTGTGAATTCTCCACCGACTTCTGCATGTCTTCCAGGGACTTTTTCAGGGTCTGGATATAGACAGACTGCTGCTCGAGTTTGGTGCTCATCTTCTTGATATCCAAATGCTGGCGGTGAATCGTTACCTGTGTTCCGATGTCCTTTCTCGTAGTTTCCAGAAGCTCCTCCAGTTCCTTGCGTTGGGTTTCCAGTTCACTGGATGTGCTTTCAAGTTCCTTTTCAAGACGCTCGTTATTCTCACGCTTTGATTTGATGCTTTCAAGCTCGGATTCGAGTTCTGTTCTCTGAACATCAACCTCTTTCTGGTGAGCAAGAAGGCTTTCCTTTTCGATCTCAAGTTCCTTTTTGTGGCTGTCGATCTCTGACTGCTTCTCTTTGAGAGCATCTTCGGATTCGGAAAGGGATAGCTTTAGTTTTTCCAGCTCAGAGCGCTTCTCTTCATGAACCTTCAGTTCGGACTCATAATTTGAGACCGCTTCATTGAGTTTTTCTTTATTCTCAGTATGTACCCTGAGCTTCTCTTCGTAGCTCAGACGATCGGTCTCGTAATTTGCGATATTTTCCTCAAACTCACGGACCTTTCCTGCCAGCTCCTCGGATAGGGAATTTATTCTGCAAACTTCGGATTTCAGCAGCTTTCCGGATTCGAATGCAGCAAGCTTTCTCCTGACAAGATCGTATTCCTGTTTTTCCTGTACGCTTTTAAGTTCCCTGAGTTCACTCTGCTTCTGTTTGAATAGGGAATACTCCGCATTGTATCTTGATATGATATCCGTAAACATGCGTTCGTTCTCGCTATGCTTTTTGGCTTTTTCCTCATATCCACTGATAGCGTCCTCCAGCTCGTTTGCCCTTGGTTTGAGTTTGGAGAACTCGTTCTCGATCTGTGCCTTGATCTCCTCGACACCTGAGTTCTTTGCCATTAGCAAAGCTTCCTCGTTATCAAGTTCCTCTCTTAGTGTTCTCAGGTCGGCACGTTTGCGGTTCAGGTCCTTTAGTTCAGAAAAGTACCTTGACCTGACGATCTCTACGGCCCCGGAAAAGTTCAGACCTTCAATATCAAGTGTAATATCTTCTCCGGAGGATAGTTGTTCCTCCAGAAGTCTTGTTTTCTCATCAAGTTCGCCTTTCTTTTCCAGATAGGCCTGCATCTCTTCTTCATAAACGGATTGCTGGCTATGGAGTTGTGACCTGTTATCCTCAAGTGCTGAAAGCTGTTTTTCATAGTCAGTTCTTAACTCTTTCAATTCACTGAACTTTGCCTCGAGTTCTGATTTCTCTTTTTCAAAGGCCGAGCGTTTCTCATTCAGGTCATTTATTTCTACATCAGGAATCCGGTCCTCAACTTTGGAAGCTGCGGACTTGAGCAGAGCACATTTGCGGTTCAGGTCCTTTTCTCTTTTAGTCACTTCTTCCATCTGCTTTTTCAGAAGATCCTGTTTTTGGCGATACTCTTCCATTTCAGATTCGTACCTTGTCTTTACTTCCGCAAGGACGGTCTCTTTTTCCCTGTACTGTCTTATTTCAGCTTCATATTTTTCCTTGATATTTTCAAGATCGTATTCCAATTCTTTAACCCTGGGATTTTGCCTGTATGAACCGTTTTTAGCCTGTTCGGGGGAGTATGTAGCCCCATTTGCATCTCCTTCCTCGCCATTACCCTTGACAGGTTTCCGGTAGATATTGGGTGTGAAATCCTTCCGATTCTTATTTGCCTTATTTTCATTTTTTGACCAGGTTAATGAACTCATAACACCACATCCAGATCTCTAGATCAAACATTCATCTGCGCCCAGAATTCCCGGGGCATCCTCTCAGTTAGCTTCCTGGCACCTTCAGCCACAACGAAGTCCGGATCTTCAAATAAAGAGACCTTTCCTCCACCCAGCTCTTTCAGCTCGCCCTCAATAAAATTATCAATATTCTTTATCTTGCTGCAACCACCGCATACATAGATATTGTTCCTGACCAGTTCCCTCATATCAGGCTGAATATCGGATATCATTTTGGTCAGACCTGAAACAACATCAGGTATAACTGACTCACATGCAAATCTTAGCTCTTCTGTTATGGAGACATCCCTGGAAGAGTCCTCCAGCGGAAGTTCCACCTTACATTTAACATAGGAAAATCCCACATAGCCATGATCTTCCTTCCATTGCCTTGCAAGTTGCTTCGTAAGCTTTGAATCTTCATGTTTTTCTTTTATGAGGTTGATCAGTTCCTGGTCTATATTGTCCCCTGCAAAGGATATTTTCATATGGTCCTCATCCCCTGGGACATTACCGTTAACATGGCAGATATCCAGTTTACTCGCACCCATGTCCACAATAAGGGAATTTTCCAGAAGGCCGTTTCCATAGGCTACGCAGAAACTCTCATCGGCCACCATTGCACCGGTGAAGAGCCCCTCTGCCATTTCAAGGACGGCCTGCTTGTAAGCAGTATCAGCACCTGCGGGAACACCTATTATTGCATAACTTTCCCCGGAATCAAGCTTAATTCCCGCGCTTTTGAAACTTTGTTCCAGAATATATCTCAAAGGTCCGGGATCACTGCTGTTTCCCTGGATCATTTCCCTTACAGGTTCTTTTACAGGGAGGTCTGTTTGTTCAAGGGCAGCTTTTCCGAAAAGCACTTTCACATTTTCCGGGTCCTTCGGAAACTCTTCTCCTTCATAGGCAACAGCACAGTTCTCTACGATCTTTGTCCCCTCGCTTGTGCATACCGCTATGGTATAGGTACCGATATCAATACCGAGATAAAGTGTTTCCTGGCCATCTACAGGCTCGTTTACTTCATTTTCTGTTTGTTTCCCGTTCTGGATCTGTTCAGAATCTTCCAATTTAATACCCCGAGTCTTTGTCTGACCTCAAACAAGGAAAAATTGGAGTAAATCAGTATTTATGCATTATGAACATGAAACCGGGGCCTATGGCTATAATTTAATCGTGTATATACGAACAAATATACAAAAACAGACGTTACTGAGCTATCCAGCATATTCCAAAACATGTACAAAAAAATCACTGATTGGGAGCTTTTAGTTCAAACATACTTTTCCTTATGTTTGTGATATAGTACGTGTATAATACCGTCTGCCAGACCAAGACGTGGGACATGCATTTTATCGATCTTACCCCATTTCATGACCGAGAAGTAGATCTTGGAAGCCGGGATAATGACATCGGCTCTGTCAGGACGAAGACCAAGCTTTGTTATGCGTTGTTCAAGTGAGTATCCTTTCAGGAACTTATACACTTTATTCAGTTTCTTAAAAGAAATAGGCTTGCCCTCTTTTGTATTTGACATGGCGAATACTTTATTTATATTTCCGCCACTGCCTATTGCTGAAACTGGCTTATATTCCTCTGTTACAGATTTTACCCATTTTTTCATATCTTTCCATTCGTCTTTTGACACGAAGCCTTCAAGCATCCGAATTGCCCCGATATTGAAAGATCTGTAGGCAAGTACTTTTTTCCTGTTGAATACAATGATCTCAGTGCTTCCACCTCCCACATCTACATGCAGGTAGGAAGAAGAATCACCATCCGCGATGATCTTTTCGATACGGTTGGAATAGATTATCTTCGCTTCTTTCCTGCCGCTTATCACATTGAGATCGATACCACTTTTATCTTTTATCTTTTTGACTACCTTATCACTGTTTTCCGCTTCCCTCATGGCAGATGTGGCACATGCCATATAATCCATGGGTTCATAGGCATCCATCAGGTATCTGAAAGCGATCATAGTCTTAACAAGCTTTCTTATCTTTTCATCGGAAATGTTCCCATGAACAAAAGCATCATCTCCCAGGCGTATAGGCATGCGGAACTGGGATATTTTTTCATAGACGGGTTCAACACCTTCGGTATCAACTTTTGAGAGAAGCAGGCGAACAGCATTGGAACCCACATCTATTGCAGCAAATTTCATTAAGTGTCTCCAGTAGCTAATTCTTTTTCAAGGTAATCATAGATGTCTTCCTGGGCACGGAAAGAACCGTCACCATCTCTTTTGTAATGATTGTCCTGATGCTCATTGATTATCCTTGCCTTTGTATTATCAAGAAATTGCAGCTCCATGTATTCTTTCAGTTCCTTTTGTATCGATCTGTCATAAATAGGGGTGGCAACCTCCACACGCCTGTCCAGATTCCTTACCATCCAGTCGGCAGAGGAAATGTAATACTTTTCGTCGCCATCATTACAGAAAATGAAAATGCGTGAATGCTCAAGGTACTTGTCAACTATACTGATTACCTCTATATTCTCACTCTGATCCTTAACACCTGGCACTAGAGAGCATATACCTCTTACGATGAGCTTGATTCTGACACCTGCATTACTGGCATCATAGAGTTTGTTTATCATTCTGCTATCCACAAGACTGTTCATCTTCGCATGGATATAAGCCGGCTTTCCTGCCTTCGTATTCTCTATTTCATTCTCAATATATTGCTCGAATACATTGCGCATCTGAAGGGGAGATACGATCAAATGCTTATAATCATAGACTTTGTAGTTGTGGGCAAAGAAATCAAAGATCTTGTCCACTTCAAATGTCAGGTCCGGGTCTTTTGTCATAATCATATGATCACAATATAGCCTGGCAGTGGATTCATTGAAATTACCGGTTCCGATGCAGGAATAATGAACGAGCTCATTACCTTCGTTTCTTGTTATATGGCAGAGTTTTGAATGCACCTTCAATCCAGGAACTCCATCTATTATCCTTGCACCTGCCTGCTCAAGTTTCTGGGTCCAGTAAATATTGGATTCTTCATCGAAACGCGCCTGAAGTTCAATAACGACTGTGACCTTCTTCCCGTTCTTTATTGCATTTATAAGTGCATTGATTACGTTGGAGTTGCGTGCAACCCTGTAGAGAGTGACCTTTATGCTTGAGACATTCGGATCAATTGCCGCTTCCCTAAGTAGATCGATAAAGTGATCGAAGGACTGGTAGGGATAGTGAAGCAGGATATCCCCGCTTCTTATGGCAGCAAAAATACTCTTATGGCTCACAAGGTCTTTATGAGGCAGAGAAGGCTTCTTTTCGTAATAGAAGGAAGAAGGGCCGATCTTAGGGAAATTCATGAAATCCTTTGCGTTGTGATATTTTCCACCCGGAACAAGATTCTCAAATTTCTGAATACCCAGCCTCTTAAGTATGAAATCCAGAAGATAATAAGGCATATTCCTGTCATAAACAAAACGAACTGGCTGACCCCTCTTTCTTTCTTCAAGGCTTTCCGATACCTTCTCGAAGAAACTTTTCGTGACATCATCATCAATATCCAGTTCAGCATCCCTTGTCAGTTTGATCGTATATGCCTCAATAAAATCATATTCAAATGTCGAGAAAATATCCTTTAGGCCAAAACGGATTATATCGTCAAGCATTATCACACATTTCTTATCACCGGACTCAGGTAACATGATAAAACGTGGTAGCACATCGGCAGGAACCTCTATAAGAGCGAATTTTGAAGCATTTGGGTCCCATCTTTTTCTGACGTCGATAACAAGATAGATCACCTGGTTCTTAAGGTACGGGAAATCCGGGATATCTTTCAGCATAACAGGAATCAGACGTGGTCTTACCTTTTCCTGGAAATACTGTTCAATAAAAGAGCTCTGGTCTTCATTAAGTTCAGTTTCATCAACAATTATAATATCATTCTCTTCCATTTCCCGGGTCAGCTCAGCAAACACCCCGTCAAAATCATCACGTAATCGCAGTACCTTATGGTGTACTTCCTTCATTATATTTTTAGGAGATGCGCTTACCATGGCATTTGACTTCACCCCTGCGTCTATCATACGTTGCAGGGTTCCGACCCTTACACTGAAGAACTCGTCCAGATTCGAAGAAAATATCCCCAGAAACTTCAAACGTTCAAGTAAAGGGACCGAAGGGTCCTTTGCTTCCTGGAGTACTCTTTCATTAAATGAAAGCCAGCTGATCTCTCTGTTTATATAATCATTTACTTCGCCAGACATGGTATCCATTTTAAGTGATCTTAGGAATAGAACGATGCTTTCGTATTTTGGTAAAAGGACGGTAAACCTATTATATAAAATTTCATACAGGTCCATATATAGTCATATATAAAGCAATATAGTCATACTGTCGATACGTATTTGAATGGATTCATTCTTCAGGATGTGTAAATACCCGATATTGCCTTTGAGAACCTCAAGCTGAAATCAGGTTCAATGACATTCGCCCACGCTTGGGGGAAGGCATCAAGCAGATCCTGAAGTTCCTTTTTCCTGTATTCGATATAGGCATCAACACCAGGATAATCCTGCAGGCTACCGCTTTCAGATGATTTATTATTACCATCTTCACCCCATTTACCGGATTTCTCGAAGTTTTCCAGAAGCTCAAGTGCCACAACGGCATCATGCATATCTCCAAGATTATCCTGGAGCGCCTTCAAATCCTTTATTACACTTTTTGATTCCGAATCAAGTACCTCCCTGAAGAACTCAAGGGTGTAACGCAGTATCTTCACATCTATTCTAAGTTCATGGTACTGATCAAAAGAAGGAGTATGCTCTGTTTCGGGAGAGACAAGCACATCGTATGCCCTCACGGTTGCAAACTGTTCATATAAAAGCACCGGAAGTACGTCTTTTACTCTTGTAGGGACAGGTTCGCCTTTCTTAAAGGATTTCATTTTCCAGGATTTTTTGTGAAGGAGATGATCGGTAAAATTATTTTTGAATTTGTTAAATTTGGAATCATCAAGATAGACAAGCATCTTTCCCCGGTTCTTCGCCCTTTCTATCAAGATAGAGTCTGTGAGAGGGTCCATTTCCGCCCTTCTTTCAGGAGGGTGGTCTTCAAGGAACTCGTCGATCTTTTCAAGGAATACATCCAGATCACGCACTTTACCAAGCACCTTTCTAGTGGATTTTATGTTTTTGTAATGATCGGACATCTCCTTCATATCAAGGTAGTCTTCAAGAACTTCGATGGCAGAACGCATGCGCATGGCAGCAACCCTCATATCATGAAGTTCCTCGGTATCTTTTCCGACCTTGGTACCTCTTTCGTGCTCGACCATTTTACCGAAATGGTACATCAGGAGTTTGCGTGAGGCTTCACGCATCGTATCATCGGCTTTTACATTGGTCTTCTTCATGAAAATGAAATCAGAAAACGGAACCGAGGCTTTAGTTCCATTTGCTGTAGAGACGGAGTCCACATCTTTTTCAGACCCCTGCTGATCGGCCTTTTCAGCGACCTGATCATCTATAACTGCATCCTCTTCAGCTTTCACACTATAGTTAAAGGCCCGGGTCTCATCCGGCAGATCTGCATTATCAAAAATATCATCTCTGGTTTCAGTGACCTCATTAAGACCATGCCCGACGGTTACAAAGGTCTCGTCGTCTTTATCAGACACGGAATATTCAGATTTATCCGGATGTCCGGGCAAAAGATTGGTCAGAAGTATACCTGCAAATGTTCTCATAACGGAACCATCCCTGATATTGTTATCATTATATTCATTCTCCGACACGTTTATGTTTTTTGCAAGAGCCGACCTGTCTTCCATAAAGCTTCCCTGGTAAAGATAATAAACAGCATGATAATTGACAAACAAATTGATCATCAACAGGAATATCCCCAGAGAATAAGGTACTACTGCATATGCGAGCTCCGGATAGAACCAGCTTTCAGGATATAATACGGAAAATAGCAAAAGACCGCCCATGGAAAGAAAAACACCTGCAAGGAAGGATCTGCTACTAAAAGGAGTATTCTTTAGCACACTCAGGTTGATTCCCGCCATGGTCAGCATAAGCCCGAGTCCTGTAAGGATACATGAGGTCATGATCACCTGAGGTTCGGAATATCTTGATACCTCCGCAACCATAACAAAAAGTATTCCTGTCATTGAAAAAACAAGACCAGCGAAAAAAGAAAACACTGCTAAAGCAGTTTGTCCGGATCGTTCTGGAGATGACACTGTAACACCTGGATAATCGAATAGACCGGGTTTGCTTTAATATTATAATTTCAAATGTTTCATTTCCTTGATGGTCTTTCTGATTATCCGGTCCTGCATCTTTAGCTGGCGCATCCTGTTCTTTACCATACGCTTTCTGGACTTTTTGTTTTTGGATTTTTCAAGTCCCTTTTTCAGTGACTTGATATTAGATTCCACTTCAAGTTCCACAATTTCCTTGTTCTTGAGGATAGCTTTGACCGGACATATCTTGATACATTTGCCACAATTGATACAAATATCATTATCGATCAATGCCTTTCCCTTATTCATGGAAATCGCATCAACAGGGCATTTTTTAACACACTTTTTGCATGAAACACATTTCTTTTTAATTACCAGGGGCACAGTATCAACTCGACATAGTGTATTTATATAGACATTCATAATTAAACAATAAAAGCATTTCTTAAGGAATTGTATATAGTGAACAATAAAATAAATAGAACATATAAAAAGACGCTAATATCAATAGGTATTGAATAGATTAAAAAACTTATTTCCATAGATAAATTATCGTATTAGCTAAAAATAGTAGTGATTAAATGCTTGATAAGGTGGACCTGTCAAAAAGTATAGAAAAGGACGAATATGAAGACCTGATCGATGAGTTCACCATACGGCTTGGTGAACTACAGAGAAAGGCCTGGAAGCTGGGAATACCCGTAATTGTCGTTTTTGAAGGATGGCATGCATCCGGTATGGCAGAGATAATAAACCGATTTCTTATGCCTCTCAATCCCATGGGATTCGAACTCCATACCACAGGAAAACCATGCGCACAGGAATTGAGAAAACCCCTGATATGGAGATTCTGGACAAAGATCCCTGCAAGGGGTGAGATTGCCATCTTTGACAGAAGCTGGTACCGCAGAGCACTCCTTGAACATTTCATACATGACATACCCGAAAAAGAGATCACAAATTGTCTCAAAGGAATAACATATTTTGAAAAGCAACTTGCAGATGACGGTTACCTTATATTCAAGTTTTTCCTGCACATCAGCAAAGAAGTACAGCAAAAAAGATTTGAATATATAAATGGCAAAGGCATTCCACTTTTCATTTCCGAAGAAGAGGAACAGGACTATATCAAAGAATACGACAGGCTAATGCCTTTGACCGAAAAAATGCTTGAAAGGACAGACACATCCCATGCTCCGTGGAATATAACAGAGGCAAATGATCTCAATTTTGCAACTGTCAGGATCATGGCTACATTTATACAGGCTCTGGAGAACAGAATCGCAAAGGTGGAAGAAAAACACAAAGAGTCGGAAAATGAGAGAGACCATACATACATCAATAAATCCCTTAAGCCTTCTATACTGGAAACAGTCGATCTTAGCAGGAAACTTTCAGGCCATGAATATAAGAAAATGAAGGAGGAATATCAGGAAAGGCTCTGGAGCCTGCAATACAGGCTTTTCATGCAGAAGAGGCCTCTGGTACTGGTCTTTGAAGGCTGGGATGCATCCGGTAAAGGCGGAGGCATAAAACGGCTGGTACAGGTGATGAACCCGAGACTCTACAGGGTGATACCCATCGGAGTTCCTTCTGACGTAGAGCTTTCACATCACTATATGTGGAGATTCTATAATGAAATACCTGAAGCAGGCCATATGGCGATCTTTGACAGGAGCTGGTATGGACGGGTACTGGTGGAAAGGGTTGAGAATCTCTGCACCGACAGGGAATGGAAACGCGCCTACAGGGAAATAAACGAATTCGAAGAGATACTTTCCAATTACGGAACTATTGTATTGAAGTTCTGGATTCATATAGACCCGGAAGAGCAGCTCCAGAGGTTCAAAAAAAGAGAAAAAATACCTCATAAAAGATGGAAGATCACTGAAGATGACTGGAAGAACAGGGAAAAGTGGGACCTGTACGAAGAAGCAGCAAATGAGATGCTACAAAAGACCAGTACCACCTATGCACCCTGGACCATTGTTGAAGGTAATAATAAGAAATATGCAAGGGTAAAGGTACTCAGGACGGTTGTGGAAAAACTGGAACAGGAACTCGAATGAAATTGAAAAAATTCATGCAACCGGCCTGAATTTAACTGCCCTGTCAAGTACAAGACCCCACAGATCGCTCTTTTTCTCTGCTCTGCGGGCATCTATCTCTGATCCCGGCCCTTTTATTTCAATGATCACATCTTTATTCCTGGTCTCTATATTACTGATAACACTATCCATGCGGCTGTAATCCATCCCGTCGGCAATCCTGAGGATCGCTGCCATCCTCAGAATGTCATCCCTCATTTTTTGAGGTAATGCAGAGAACTTCTTTTTAACAAACAGTTTTGCCAGTTTGTCCTCGTGAATTTTCTTTTTATGGAGAAAAGTTGTCCACGGAAGTATCAGGTATAATGGAAATGGTATCTCTGCAGGGGACTGTCTCAGCAGTATATCCCTGCCTGCCTTATGATGCCCCTTCACATCGGTCGTTACTCCTACATCATGGACAAGTGCAGCCATTATCATTGTGTCTCTGAGGTCCGGGTCCAGACGGTGCACGGATATCAGCTCGTCAAAGAGTGCAAGGGAGTTTTCAGTAACCTTTCGTGCATGATTCCTTTCAACATCATAGTCATTCAATAATTCAGTAAAAGTTATTGGATCGATCTTTTTCCTGGAGGGAACTTTGCCGTAATCAAGTTTTCCTGCAGTCCGGGAAATATTCTCACGCCAGAGCTCAAGTCCGTTGTCAAACTTTGAGCTGCTGCCCGGCATCAATCCAAAATCCCCGACCATCACCTCTGCAAGGGACTGGAGCTCATCTTCGCTACCTTCCTGTAGTTCCACCTCAACTTCAAGGTAGGCTTTTTCATTCCCCTTACATTTAATAACAACATCATCAAGACTTAGCTCGGCAACATTTCTGGAATCATCCATAAGGTCACAACTTGTCCTTTCGTGTATAACCTCAAATAAAGAGAATAATTTGCCAGAGCCTATCACATTTAAAACAAAACTCTTAAGCCTTCCCTCATCGAGTTCGGAGACTTCACATTTTTCCGGAACTACAACTTCTATCTCTTCACGCTTCCGGATAACAGAATCTGTCTTTTCAAGCGATTTTAGAGTATAGGTGATCTTCCCGGGTTTTTCCCTGCATCTGAAAGAATAGCCTGCTGAATACAAAGCCATATCCAGCGTATCAAAATAAGTGTCTTTGAAATTGCTTTTTATTCTGTTAGCAACAGTAAATGTATCAATGGAATCAATGCTTGAAAGCTTTTCAAAAACAACTTCATCAGACAACAGGAACTTGGCTTCTATCTCCATCATTCGCCTCATTAGAAATACGTTCACAAAGATAAAACCTTTTCCTTATCTGAAACTAAGGACTCTCATCCAGATAATTCGAAGATATTAACAAACTTTCCGGTACAGCTGTGCGTTGGAAACCACCGGTTCGAAATAATCTTCAAGCTCTTCGGGCATTTTCTGGGTCTGCTCCATGGCAAGGTATCCTCCGTCCAGGGCATCATGGAACATCCTGATAACCTCTATCCGTTCACTCTCCTGGAAATGCAGCAGTACGTTCTTACAGAGTATAAGGTTCAGACCCTTACGTATGGGCTGCAGTTCCAGAAGATCGTGTCTTGTGAAATAAACACTCTTTCTGATCTCTTCAGAAAGAACGAAATGTCCAGGCTCATCGGCTGGCGAGAAGTACCTTTCAAAAATATTCTTTGGTATTCTCTGAACCTGTTCCCTGGGATAGACAGCTCTGCTGATGATATCACCAAAGAGATTACTGTTATCAATATCAGTTGCGTGTATCTTCACATTCCTGAAGATCATACCCATGTTCTCACGCAGCACCATTGCAAGTGAATAAGGTTCAGGCCCCATGGCACAGCCCGCATCCCAGATATGGATATACCGGCGGGTCCTGAGTTCAGGGATAACGTAATCCCTAATCATTTCAAGAGTCTGCATATCCCTGAAAAAGTATGTAAAAGCCATATTATATCTCTGAAGATTGTACCAAGAAAATATTACTTAATAATAAAATAAGTAACGTATTATATAAATTAATTGTTTTTGGGTTTCAAAGCATCAAACATATGCTGAAAAAAAGAAAAGTAAAATCCCCTGCCGATCAGGCAAGGGCAGCCACTTCATTCATTTCCTCGATTGTCAGAACTCTGGCAAGATCCAGCAGTATCAGAAGACGTTCATTGATCTTTCCGACACCTTTGATGTAATCCCTGCTGATCTGTGAAAGCACGAGATCAGGTGCTGGTTCCACACTGGATTTGGGGATTCTTAATACCTCATTGACAGAGTCTACGATCATACCCACAACATTGTTCCCGATCTCAACGACGATAACCCTGGAATTATCATCGGCATCCTTCAGGTTGAGATTGAATCTCTTTTCGAGGTTTACAACCACAATTACATTTCCGCGAAGGTTGATCACACCCTCTACAAAATCAGGAGATTGAGGGATCTGAGTTATCTCAGGCATCCTTATGATCTCCTGAACCTTTACAATCTCGACACCGAACTCCTCGCCACCAAGCTGGAAGATCACCAGCTGAAGCAGATCTTCGGTCACATTTGTTCCATCAAATGACAGTTCGTCCATGGATTTTCCTCACAACTTGATCAGACAAGAGCACTGTCCTTTGGTCCCATTTCAATTTCGCCCTGTTTCTTCTCAGGAGAATCCGGACCACTTCCCGGAGAGGTGGTTGCGCCTGTCGCCATTTCATCGAGCATGAACTTATCGACCACAGACTTCATCTCACCTGCAAGCAGAGCAAGGTCTTCAGCCGATCTTGAAAGTTCCTGCATGGTGGCGGTCTGCTCCTGTACGGCTGCAGATGCTTCTTCAGTACCTGCTGCAGATTCTTCTGAGATCGCACTGACCTCTTCAACAGAAGATGTTACCTCTTCTATGGAAGCGGACTGCTCCTGTGCAGCGGCTGCGATGTCCTGTACCATACTTGCGATCAGATCGCCGGCGGATACAACCTTCTCAATAACACTGGCAGCTTCATTAAGCGCTTCAGCACCTGTGGAAACCTCTTCGGATCCCTGCTGCATTGAAGTTACAGCATTGGAGGTTCCTTCCTGGATCTCGTGGATAAGACCTGCTATCTGTTTGGCGGCATTTCCGGAATCCTCGGCAAGTTTTCTGACCTCGTCAGCAACCACCGCAAAACCTCGTCCATGCTCGCCTGCACGTGCTGCTTCTATTGCTGCATTGAGTGCAAGCAGGTTTGTCTGGTCAGCGATATTGGTTATGAGATTTACGATCTCTCCTATCTGCTTGGACTTGCCGTCAAGTTCCATTATTACATGGGATGATTCTGAAGATGCGTCCTTGATACCATCCATCTTCACAAGCAGGTCCTTGGCAATGACACCCAGGTTGTGGATAAGCTCATTGGACTGCATAGCAGTCTCAGCTGCTTTCTGGGAATTGGTGGCTACTTCCTGGACAGTCCGGGTCATATCATGCATGGTGAGAGATACTTCTTCTGTCTTCCGGGACTGATTCTGCGAACCCTGGGATATCGCATTCACGGTCTCGGCAACCTCTGTTGCAGAGGAGGAAATTTCAGCTGATGAAGCAGACATATCACCTGCAATGACCACAACATCATCAGAACAGTTCTTTACAAGTGAAGCAATATTATTCATTGAGAGTCTTGTCTGCTCCACACCATCAGTAAGTTTTTTGAAATCACCTACACCTTCGATATGAACAGGACGCGTCATATCATTATCTGTTATTGCAGCCAGAACTTCCCCGGAGTCCTTGATAATTGATCGCAGGTCTTCACCAAACCCGTTCAGCGTTTCGGCAAGTGCCTTGAAATCACCTTTCATATCAGTTGTAATCCTTGCATCAAGCCTTCCCTCGGAGAATGCATTGATGACCTCTGAACTCTCTTTAACAGGAGTGACAATGGCATCCAGCGTCATATTAACACCCTCTACGATCTCTCTGAAATCACCTCCGTGCCTGGATGCATCCGCCCTTACTGCAAGGTTGCCGGACATTCCGGCTTCAGCAAGCATCCGTGAGTCATCCACAAGAGCATTTATAGCATCAATAGAAAGGTTCAGATTGTTCTTGATCTCATTGAAGTCGCCATAATATGTATCTGTGATGTTGTCGGGGATATCACCCTTTGCTATCCTCTCAATGTACTCGGCTGCTACATTAAGAGGGCCTATGACCGCATCGAACGCTGTATTGACAGCAACCAGGGCTTCATTGTACGTACCTTCGAACTTCCCGGTATCCGCCCTGAAATCAAGCTTACCCTGCGATGTTGCATTGCCCATTTCAACAAAGGCATCCACTAGACCCTGAATATTTTCCATCATTTCAATGTAGGCAGGTACGAACTCATCGTTCTCGCATCTCTGGCCTATTTCCCTGTAGACCTCCAGCATCTTAAGATCACCCTTAGATATCAACTTGGTAGTATTAAGTACTACAAGCTGATGTTCTATTGCCTCGTTGACACCCTGAGCCAGCTCACCAAAAATACCCTCGTAATCCTCACTTGCTTTTACAGTTAGATCGTTTACTGCAAGACTCTGTAGTACGGTATTGCATTCAGTCAGAGCACCCAGACCATCTATACACTGATTAAGGTTATTCTTGATCTCATTGAAATCACCTTTATATTCATCGGTGATCTTTTGCGGGACCTCACCTTTGGAAATGCGGTCCACATATTCCGCTGCAACTATTAGTGGTGATATAAGAGCATCAAGTGTTTTGTTTACACCCATTATGATCTGCTGACAATTGCCTTCAAATCTGCATTCATCAGCCCTTGCATCAAGCCTTCCGTTAATGGCCGCATCTGTAAGCTTGATGACTTCTTCGGTCACACCTACCTCTGTGCTGATGTCTGCCACATACTCCAGGGCACCTACAATATTTCCTTCTTTATCTTTGAGAGCAGAACCGGTATACCGTATCGGTAGTTCACCTGAAGGTAAATTTGCAGTGGTATCCGCAGTGCATACTTCACCTGTCTTCATAGCCTTGGCCAGTTGACAGTTTTCCGTATTACAGTGGGGAGTATTGAAAAGATCATAACATTTCTTTCCGGTGCAGGCTTCTGGAACCATTCCCACTGCAGCTGCACCTGCGGGATTCATGAAGGTCACATTGAAGTCGGTATCAATTGCCATAACAGGTGCTGGAATACTGTTAAGCAGCTCTACCTTAGATCTGGTATCTGCCAATGCGTTCTTTATCTCAGTCTGGTCCATAAATACTTCCAGAGAACCGATCACATTACCTTTGCGATCTTTTAGGGGTAATCCGCTGCAACTAATATGCACATCTGACCCGAGATCTGCCACAGCTTCCCCATGCTCTAAATTCCGTGTCCTCATGGACCTGGTACATACACAATCATCTGTCTGACAGATATTTGTCTTATAGTGACCATAACATTTTGTCTCGATCATTACTTCAGGATCCAGGCCTGCCGCTGCGGCGGCTTTGTCGTTGACATAAGAGATATTATAATCCTTATCTATGATCATAAAGGGCACGGGTACACTATTAATATGACCTACAAGGGTCCCCACAACATCGTTCATTCCCTGCACAAGTTTTGAATATTCGCCCTCTACCTTTCCGGCATCAGCACGTACTGTGAGCTTGCCCTCAATTGCAGCCTCTGTCAGTAACCCGGCCTCTTGAAGAAGAGTATTGATGGAATCTATACAGATATTGAGATTATTCTTGATCTCATTGAAATCACCTTTGTATTCATCGGTGATCTTCTGAGGGATATCACCTTTGGATATACGGTCGATGTATTCAGCAGAAACGATCAGAGGACCTATAACCGCATCAAGAAGTTCATTGATACCTTCAAGTACCTTTCTTGAATCACCATTATAGTTCTCAACCTGTGCACGTGCGTCAAGCTTACCCTCCACAGCCGCATCGATCAGGTGCATCACTTCGTCTACAAGAGTGTTATTTCCGGAAGGATGAACAGAAGCAGTATTTGTTTTTTTATTGTCCCCATATTTTAAACGTAAGTAATCTTCAAGGAGCATGTTCACCGATTCGGCTGCCTCTTTTTCCAGTGAACCGTTCTTTGGAGATATACGTGCATCCAGATCTCCCGAGTTCACAGCGTTTATTACGCTAATAAGTTCTGTTTTAAATCTGTCGTTCGTTCCAAACATATGTACCCGTCCATTGATGATATTGACGTTTTGATACTATTCAGCGCAAATGCGAATATGTTGAGCTTACGTCACCCATATTCGATAATCAGCTTTGATTAGCAAAAAGAAATTGCGAAGTATATTATATAAATATTTGGATATATTATTAATATAATATTATATGCCTGCGTATTTTTAGCAAAATCAGAAAGATCAGATGAAGAGACAGAAAGATTATCCAGATGTAATAATTTATATTGCCAGCAAATCACATATTATAAATAGAAGTTTGTGCAATCAAATATATAAAAACCTTAAAATTAAAAATGGCGACTGCAATGGAAAATCAGGGATCCGAACAGGATAGAATAAAAAACCTACTTAGATCAAATCCCAGGGGTATGAGCGTGACTGATATTGCCAGGGAATTGAAAATAAGCAGGAACACGACTGCAAAGTACCTGGAAATCTTACGCATCAGTGGCCATGTTGACATGGATTCCATCGGCACTGCCAAGGTATATTACCTGTCCCACAGGATTCCTGTGTCTACATTGCTCAACTTTTCATCAGAGTATATACTCGTGGTAAACAGCTACCTCCAGATAATCCAGGTAAACAGACAATTCCTGGATCTGCTGAAGATGGAAAAAAATGATGTTGTCGGAGAAAAAGCGGACAGGATTCTGAACTCGGTAAGCAGGGATAGAGAGATCATCTCAAAGTTACACGAAGCTATAATGGGAAAAGAACAGAAAGAGAAGCTTCATTTCTGCCGGGATGACAGAGAATGTTATTTCCGTGCCAGGATCATACCATCTACTTTTGATAATGGTGAACATGGAGCGACCCTTATCCTTGAGGATGTTACCGAGGAAACTTGTGATCATAATTCCTTACTTGAACATCGTGATAAGCTGGAGAAGCTTGTCCGTGCAAGAACAAAGGAACTGGAAGAAGCCAACAGTGCTCTTAAAAAAGAAATTGCTGAAAAGGAAAAAGCACAGAAGCTTCTCAAAGAAAGAGAGGAACGCTATCGAAGACTCTACATGGAATCTCCCCTGGGATATCAGGTCATGTCCATGGACGGAATTCTGCTGGATGTAAGTTCCGAATGGTTGCACACCATGGGATACACTGTAGAGGAGGTCATCGGACAAGCTTTTGAGAACTTCTTGCCCGAGAATAACAAAGAAATGCACATAAAACCGATTGACCTCAGGAATAGTGATGATACATTCCATTCATATTGTGAAATGGTCAAAAAGGACGGGTCGACAATTGTAGCAAGCTTTAGTTGCAACCTGGGCCATGCATCCGAGGAGAATAAGGAGCAAGTCCAGTGCATAATGAGAGATGTAACTCAACACAGGAAACTAGGGGAGAGTATCCAGAAAAACGAGAAGAGGTTAAAAGCGATACTGAACTCCCTGCACAATGGCATCGTTGTTGTTGATCCTGAAAGCTATGAAATAGTCTATGTCAATGATGCGGGCTGCAGTATCCTTGGAGATTCCGAAAAGAACATTCTTGGTAAAAAGTGCAGTGACCTCATCTGTTGCTCACCCGGTGAAAAATGTCCTGCTGCATCTGAAAATTCCGGAATACTTACCTCAAGTTGCATACTTGCAAAGTCCGACGGAAGGAACGTTCCCGTGATAAGGACAGTTACAGAAGCGGAGATTGACGGGAAAAAGCAGTACATAGAAAACCTTATTCTGGATGAGCGATAATATGACTTTGCTTCAATGATAACCTGTACCCGACAGGGTCTAAAAAAGCTATATTCATGCTAATTTTTTTATGTAGACTTTGTCATGAGAGTGCTGTTTTGAAAGATATATAAGTGCTTACCAGAAACTACATAAAAGAACATGATATATAAGATAGAAATTCATCTGAGACCTATTGCCAGATGACCTTTAATAATTATTCATAGTAATTATTCACAATAGTAGATATACTAAACACTGATACAGGAATTATTTCCCGGAGGAGTCCCATGAAAGTAAAAATAACTGAAACCATTCTTCGAGATGCGCATCAGTCTCTTATTGCGACCAGAATGCGCACCCGCAATATGCTGCCAGTAGTCGACAAACTGGACGAGATAGGATATTTTTCACTTGAGATGTGGGGTGGTGCTACATTTGACAGTTCCATAAGATACCTGAACGAAGACCCTTGGGAGAGGTTGAGGGAACTGAAAAAACACATGAAAAACACACCAGCCCAGATGCTCCTGCGGGGACAGAACCTGGTAGGTTACAGACACTATTCTGATGATGTAGTCGAGAAGTTCGTCAAAAAGGCTTACGAGAACGGAATCGATATATTCAGGGTCTTTGACGCGGTGAACGATATCCGCAATATGGAAAAGGCGATCACCGTAGCCAAAAAAGAAGGCGCACATGTCCAGGGAACTATCTGTTACACCATAAGTCCAGTACATACAATTGAGAAGTATGTAGAGCTTGGAAAGGGACTTGCAGAACTTGAATGTGATTCCCTGTGTATCAAGGATATGGCAGGACTTATCTCACCACAGCAGGCATATGACCTTGTAAAAGCCCTTAAAAGCGAAGTCAATCTCCCCGTGGATCTGCACTGCCATTGTACATCCGGAATGGCACCCATGAGCTACACTGCCGCATGCAGGGCAGGGGTTGACGTACTTGATACCGCACTCTCACCATTCGCTTGGGGTACTTCCCAGCCACCTACAGAGTCCATAGTTGCGGCACTGGCAGAAACAAAGCGTGCCACCGGACTGGACCTCGAGCTCATAGCAGAGGTTGCGGAATACTTCAAGGAACTCAAAGAGGAATACAGATGTGTCCTCAACCCGATATCCGAGCAGATCGACACCAACGTGCTGCTTTACCAGATACCCGGAGGTATGCTTTCAAACCTTGTGTCCCAGCTTAAGGAACAGAATGCTCTTGATAAGTACAACGACGTACTTGCAGAAATGCCAAAGGTCAGGGCAGAGCTCGGATACCCTCCGCTTGTTACACCAACAAGCCAGATAGTTGGAACCCAGGCGGTGCTGAACGTCCTCATGGGAGAGCGTTACAAGGTCATTCCCAAGGAAGTAAAGGACTACGTGCGCGGCCTCTACGGCAGACCACCCCAAAAGATCGATGATGCAATGGTCGGAAAGATCATAGGAGACGAAGATCCTATCACATGCAGGCCTGCAGACCTTCTCGAGCCTGAATACGAGAAGATGAAAAAGCAAGCAGAGGAAATGGGCCTCGTGAAAAAGGAAGAGGACATACTGACATACATCCTGTATCCTGCTATCGCTCCGGCATTCCTCAAGGGAGAAGTAGAGGAAGAGGAGCTCGTACCAGTCAGCACAGAGCAAAATCCGTGTGCATCAGCCAGCCCTGCTATAGTACCCACAGCTTTCAAGGTAGAAGTTGACGGAGAGATGTACAATGTTAAGGTCAATCCCGTGGGAGGCGTAGCAGTTGAGGAGACAAAGGAAGAGGTCACACCTGAATCCGTGGCCGGAGCAGTTACCAGCCACATGCAGGGAATGGTACTGTCCCTAAAAGTAGACGTAGGACAGCAGATCAACGAAGGTGACACTGTCTGTGTGATAGAAGCCATGAAGATGGAGAACGCCATCCATGCACCACACGGAGGAACTGTAAAAGAGATATTTATCGCTGAAGGTGATGCCGTAACCTCCGGTTGTGTGCTTATGAGTATCGATTGAGGGAGTAAGTATGTTCAAAAAGGTACTTGTTGCAAACCGCGGTGAGATCGCCATCAGGGCGATGAGAGCATGTCGGGAACTTGGAGTCCAGACGGTAGCGGTTTACTCGGAAGCTGATAAGAACGCTCTCTTTACAAAATATGCAGACGAAGCTTACTATATCGGCCCCGCACCCTCCAGCCAGAGCTACCTCAATATTGACAAGATAATAGAAGTAGCACTTGAGAGCGGAGCGGAAGCAGTACATCCGGGCTATGGTTTTCTTTCTGAGAACAGCACATTTGCCAGAAAGTGTGAAGAAGCAGGAATCGTGTTTATCGGTCCGCCAAGCAAGGCAATAGACCAGATGGGTAGCAAGATTGCTGCAAGAAATACAATGATAAAGGCAGGCGTCCCTGTTGTTCCAGGAACCGAGGGAGCCGTGGCAAGTGAAGAAGAAGCGGTGGAGATCGCAGATTCCATAGGCTATCCGGTAATGATCAAAGCATCTGCCGGTGGCGGCGGAATCGGAATGAAGATCGTACACTCCAAGGAAGGTTTCAAGACCGCGCTTCAGTCCATCCAGTCAGTTGCGTCTTCGGCTTTCGGAGATCCCACAGTATTCATTGAGAAATATGTGGAGGAACCACGGCACATAGAATTCCAGATCCTTGCCGACAAGTACGGGGATGTAGTCTATGTAATGGAAAGGGAATGTTCCATACAGCGCAGACACCAGAAGCTCATAGAGGAAGCTCCATCTCCGGTCATGACGCCCGAACTCCGTAAAGAAATGGGAGAGACCGCAGTCAGAGCTGCCAAAGCAATCGGTTATGAGAACGCAGGTACCGTTGAGTTCCTCTATTCCAAAGGAGAGTTCTATTTCCTTGAAGTCAATACCAGGCTGCAGGTAGAGCACACCATCACCGAAATGATCACCGGTATCGACCTTGCAAAACAGCAGTTACGTATTGCATGGGGAGAGAAGCTGCCCTTCAAGCAGGAAGATATAACCCACAGAGGCTGGGCGATCGAATGCCGTATAAATGCAGAGGATCCTCTTAACGATTTTTCACCATCACCAGGTAAGATCAGAAGATATCGTTCCGCAGGTGGCCCCGGAATACGGGTTGACAGCGGAGTCCACATGGGATACACAATATCTCCCTATTACGATTCCATGATCTCAAAACTCTGTGCATGGGGACAGACCAGAGAAGAGGCCATTGACCGCATGAAGCGTGCCCTGTACGAGTATGTGGTCGTGGGTGTTACAACAAATATCCCGTTCCACAAGGCTGTACTGCAACATCAGGCCTTCAGAGAAGGTAAGCTTACCACACATTTCATCGACGAACACAATATCATAGAGGATGTAAAGAAGGTCGTAAAAGAAGAGTTGGAAAAAGGGGTTACCCTGGCATCAGCACTCGATAACCGGGAGCAGAAAATTGCAGCTATCACTGCAGCCGTAGGTTCCTATATGGAAGCTGTGGAGAAACAGAAAAAATAATTAATCTGTGAGTAATATATAGTTTAGGGACTAATTATTCACTGGTGAGATAGCTGTGAATGGGAACAAAGCCGAGATTATCAGAATACTTCAGAGTTCGGGAGGCAAACCGGTATCCGGGCAGGAGATCGGATCAAAGCTTGGCATAACACGTGCAATGGTCTGGAAATACATAAGAGAGATCAGAAAGGACGGTTATGAGATCAAGTCCTCCCCAAAAGTAGGCTATGCCTTGAAATCCTCACCTGACATGCTTTATCCCGAGCAAATAAAAGCCGGGCTTGAGACGAGCCTGCTTGGGAGAGAGATTCTTTACTATAACGAAGTGGAATCCACCAACAGCATTGCAAAAGAGCTTGCGGCAAAGTGTCCAGAGGGTACCGTTGTCATAGCGGAAACCCAGAAAAAAGGGCGCGGGCGCATGGGAAGTGAATGGCAATCACTTCCGGGCGGCATCTGGTTCTCGGTCATTCTAAAACCTTCTGTTCCCCTTGAGTACACAGCAAAGATAACACTTGTTGCCGGCCTGGCCGTCAGCAAGGCTATGCGCGAGCTGGGAGTGGATGCCCGCATCAAATGGCCGAATGATGTGCTCATTCATGGGAAAAAGGTCTGCGGGATACTAACGGAAGTAGATGCTGAAGTGGAGAAGATAGACCATGTAATTCTCGGAATCGGCATCAATGCAAATGTCAGGCAGAGTGAATTCAGGGAAGAGATCAGGGAAGATTCCACAAGTCTTGAAGAAGAAGTCGGAAAACCCATCGACAGGATCGCTTTCATGAAACAACTGCTCTTTGAGCTCGAGCAGCAATACATCAAATTTACCACACAGAAGTTCTCGGATATCGTCAGTGAGTGGATATCCCTCTCCGATACCATCGGAAAAGAAGTGACCGTCACAACGCCTGTAAAGATAATCGAAGGTAAGGCGGTAGGCGTTACCGACAAAGGTGCACTTCTTGTCAAAACAAAGAACAACGTCAGAGAGGAGATCATTGCAGGACGCTGCCGGTATAGCAAATAATGGTCCGATCAGAAAGAAAAATCCAAAGGACCTCCGAAACATCATAATCACCCTAGTTCTGGTACTTTTTTTATTATCTTCTATTCCGGCCGTCACATGCGCAGAGGATGAACTGCTTTTAAACGGAACAGGCATCTTCCTGACTACCGGTGAGAGCTGGTCATTTGACCAGGGATATCAGCTCAGGGTCAAAAGCGTCAATCCGGCAAATGACAGAGTCTGGGTAGAGCTTTCTCTTAACGGGGAAATCCTGCACGAAGGCATACTGGGTGAAGGCGAGAGTCTTGTCTACTCCCATAACAGGGAAATCCTGAACATCACCATGGATACCATATACACAAGCCCCAGCGGAGAACTTGTCACATTCAAACCGGTTTACCAGTACCTGGATCCGGCACTTCCGGAACCTGAGGTACATGAAGACACAGAGGATAACCAATCGCAGGACGATATAGCAGATGACCAGTCAGAAGACAACAGCAGGTCAATACCCGGATTTGGGATTCTAATTGCATCCATAGTACTGACAACTGTCACATACTATTTTGCCAGGAAAGAACGTGACCAAAAATAAACAGGAAAAGTAAAAATAACGGGACATACCCGTCATTTCAGAATTTAAGATCTCCCTTTTCCATCAGGACCTTGAGATCCTCAAGGCTTAATCTGCCATTCTTATCAAGTTTCTCTTTAGCTGATTCCAGATGTTCTTCCTGTTTCTTCTCATCCTTTTCAAGATTTATTTCGTTGAGTTTCTCCAGATAGACATCCAGTTCTTCTCTCAGGTGAGCTATTTTTTCCTTGAGAGGATCGATCCTTTCCCTGATAGGTGCGGTAGCTTCGAACTTTGCAGTGATCTGGGAATGTGCAAGATCAGCCTCCTTGCGTACTTCATCAACCTGCTTGTATATATCGATCATCTCAAGATGATACTTCTGTGACTGTTCCGCAAGCCCCTGGATCTCATCACCCACATCCGCATGGGTATCGAATACTTCCTTTGAACTTTCATATGCTTGTATAAGTTCCTGATGAACCTCGTTCGCATCAAAGGCTGCATCAAGACGCTCCTTCATTGAAAGCAATCTCTCATACAGATCTATTTCATGATTTAAAGGGATGTCAGCATTTACGAAAACATCAAGGTCAGCAACATAGGATTTTGAAAGAGTTTCAACACTTCCCTTTGAAATTTTATTCAGGTCATCACGCTTGCTTTTTAGTTCGGATATCTCGGAAGAACACTGGCGTTTATTATCCTGGATCTCATTCCTTGTAGATTTAAGAGAAGCTATCTTTTCATTGAAGGCATCCCTTTTGGATTTGGCTTCACGGGCCTTTTTAACAAGTGCTTTTACCTGAGAGTTCAGTTCATTGCGCTTTGTTTTGAGATCATCCATATTGGTGCGGTGGAGTTTTAACTCCTTATAGATGGATTTTAACTCCCTGTCATGCTGGCCTATTTGGGTCCTGAGATCATTGACCTTGTTCTTTAACTCTTTTTCTGACATGTTTGAAAGATCATCGGTCATGCCTTCACCTCATTTACCTGTCCTGATGACAGTTTCTTCCAGTAGTCCAGCGCTTCCCTGTGACTGCCTATACGGTTCTCAAGCCATTTGTGCCGGGGAGCTATTTCATTTAGTTCTTTTTCAGAATCTGCCTTCTCTTTATCAAAATCCACATCAGAGTTCTTTATAGAGGACAGCTCCGTACTTGATGCAAGGGCATCGTTTACCCTTGCTTTGGCTAAAGCCACAGCATCCCTGATATTGGAATTGTCTGGACTGAGCGAGGACAGATTCTCAAGAATGGAATTGACAATCTTTTTCTCCTCTTCCGGCGGAAGCTGGGTCTTTGCCTTTGAGACCTCTGCTGAAACTTCCCTTAAAGCCTTCAGGAATGCAGAATCACCTTCAGCTAGTGATTTGAGATCATCCAGTTCCTTTTCAGCCTGATGGTAGAATAACTGCCTCTTTTCAGCCAGGATATCCAGCTTACTGTTCATTTCTTCTTTTTTCTGCTTGGAAGAACTTATGACAGAGTTCAGGGATTCCATCCGGTTCTCTATCCCGCTTAGCTCTGATGTATATTCGTCCAAAAAACGTTTATGCTTGTCAATTACCTTTTCAAGGAGTTCCTGTTTCTCATAGGTAGTAATATCTACAGCAGTTCCATCCTGGGCACTGTCACTCATAGATACACCTCACAATCTTAAATTCTGAATACCTGGGCATGTGCAACCCCATCGATAAATCTGACACAGTCCTTATCCACAACACCACATTCTATGGCACAGGATACGGACCGTTCCCCGAAGATATTGATATTGCCGGCACCTGCCAGGGTGTCCCTTACCCTATCTTCCGATACAAGGTCACCCTTATAAAAATCCTCCGAAATAGTGATACTTATATCGCCTTCTTTCAGGGTCTTTCCGATCAGTTCCCTGTCGCAAAGGGCAACGATCACATTATCACCGGATCTATGTATTTTAAGATACATCAAATCACATCTATTATACTACTTTTACATGGTCTTTATCTGGCTTGAGCAGATCACCTGTGCGGCGCATCTTGGAAATAAGCTCTTCAGCATGTTCTTTGTCTATCTGCTGTGCCTGTGCTTCAGCATAGACTTCCTCAAGAGGGGCTTTGCCTCCGGGGTGCCTTTCACCAACCGTTTTGATTACTTCTTTAATCAACTTTATCTTATCCCTCTGGCTCTTGGTAGTGCCCGAGGCGATAATATCAACATCCATTACACCGGTATCAGGGTCAACTCCAACCTGTTTAAGGCATGCATATACTATCCTGGTCGTCCTCTTGGCATCATCCATAGTGGCCACGTTACTGAGCCGAAGCCTTGCACTTGCCTCCGCAAGCCTGACCAGTGCTTCAAGCTGACGGGCTGTTACCGGAACGGGTGAATCTTTACCCTCACCCATTTTACGCAGGTCCATGTAGAACTTGACAAGGTGATCACGGGCATCATCCTCCATTACAGGATAGATGTTCCTCCGGGCATATGCAACGTATTTGCGCAAAAGGTCGGGATCGATGTCAGGCTTGACTACCTCCATATGTTCATCTACCTGATCCTGGGTGATCTCACTTGACATTATATTCTTACGCTGCTCGGAAAGTTCGCCTGCGTAATGGGATTTAAGAATGTGCCTGGCAATCCTTGAGTCCATGTCCTCGTTGGGAGTATCCAGCAACACGAAGATCATATCAAATCTCGACATTAGTGCCGGAGGCATGCTTATCTGCTGGGCTATACCTTCATACCTGTCAAACCGCCCGTACTTGGGGTTTGCAGCTCCCAGAAGTGCACAGCGGGATTTCAACGTGGCAATGATACCTGCCTTTGCCACGGAAATGGTCTGCTGTTCCATTGCTTCGTGAAGTGCACTCTTATCCTCGGAACTCATCTTGTCCATCTCGTCAATGGAAGCTATACCCATATCTGCCATCACAAGAGCACCTGCTTCCAGGGTCCAGCGCCCGTCTCCGAGATCGTCCCTGACAGCCGCTGCGGTAAGACCGCTCGAAGATGCACTTTTTCCTGATGCAAAAACACCCCTTGGTGCAAGTTTTACCATATAGCGTAGCAACTGACTCTTAGCAACACCCGGATCTCCCACGAACAGCATATGAATATCCCCACGCACCCTGGAACCATCCGGCAGGTGTTTTGGAACACCTGAGAAGAGCTGAAGGGAAAGTGCCTCTTTTACATCCTCGTAGCCGTAAATGGAAGGTGCAATGGATTTGATCACCTTATTGTAGATCTCAGGATTGTTGCTGAGTGCGAGTATCTCTTCCTCATCCTCCGGTGATATCGCGAGTTCATCGAACTCCTGATCCACATATTCGATTGAGTTGGCGTGCAGGACAAGGTCATAGAAAGGTGATTTTCCCTCCCTTGTAGTCCTCTGGTGGGACCGGAGAATTCCGTTGATGATCACACGATCACCGGGTTTTACTATCCCTGCAAGGTCGTCCTCAACATCCACGTCAAGACTCTGCGGCTGTGAGCCACCTTTAAGGTTCTCTGGCGATTCCTGAACCTGCAGTTTCTGTGCATCGATAAAAAGAGACTGGTTGATCATTATTTTGAAAGGACCTTTTCTACCACAGGTTTCTTCCTCACATTCCATGGGTTCCACAAACTTGAGCTCAGTTTGAGGAAGCATGGTGATATGTTCACAACGCATGCACTTAAAAGCTGCATTGAGGATCTTAGGGCGAACCTCTGTGGCTTTTCTTATCATACCGTCAATGGCCACCAGTTGCAGAAGATGTTTACTTCTAAGATCACGATTTGGTATTTTATTCGGAATCTTCACAAAACGAACCCTTGCATCTTCCAGCGATTTCTCAACAGGGAGGTCTATATCCTGGAGTGCATTATCAGCAGACGGAATGACATCATCGGGATGAAAAAGAAGTTCATCCGCCAGTTCCCTGTCAAATATTTCAAGATCGGAAAAATCAACATACAGACTACGCTGGTCAGGATAGTCGTTTGCAAGCTGGAGAATATTATCCCAGTAATACTTTTTAAGAAAAGTTCTGAACTTTTCGTCCCACTTACCTTCGGTCATTTTTACACAAGAATTTACGCAGAATTTCGGTTAAAGCATTATGTACACCGGACAGAATCCGGCAGGTTTGCAAGATGCACCTGAAACAATATGAATATTTCGAAACATCATTGAGTGTCAAAGATTATTCACGGATGTGCTGCTGTATCTTTCTCAGTATTCCCCTCAGGGTTTGCACTTCACGTTCAAGCAGACAGGCCCTTCCGAATATTCTCTTGATCATGAGCCTTGTCTTTTCCTTTTTATGTTCGGGGTAATCTATGTCATCCAGAAGCTCTGCAATGTGCTCATGCAGCAGGCGTACATCAAAGGCATCCGCAAGCGGCAGATCACCGGTTGTCAGCTCACTCAATTCATATAGTACAACCGCAACCGCATGTGACAGGTTCATGACCGGGTAGACCTCGGACGTGGGAATGGTCATTATCATGTCACAAAGGCTTAGCTCCTCCCTGCTAAAGCCCTGATCCTCCCTGCCAAAAAGTACTGCAACATTACCATCCATTCCGGATAGCCGTTCCCTGACCTCACGTGGTGAGAATGGAGGGATTCTCAGATGTTCGTCGAACTTAAGACCTGTAATACCGGTGGTACCTATAACAATACTGGAATCCTCTATGGCACCCTCAAGTGAGGAAACAACAGTCGCATTCTGAAGCAGATCCCAGGCATGGGATGACATCGCCCTGGCCTCAACTTCCGGTTTGCATGGGTTTACGAGCACAAGATCGGAAAAACCGAAGTTCTTCATTGCACGGGCCACAGAACCTACATTACCCTGGTACAGAGGTTCAACGAGTACTACTTTTAGATCCATGAGAATATTCCTTAAGTTTTTAAGCTGAATTATTAGGAGGTGATTATAATATAATCTGTGCCATCTTTGATACACCAGATGTCAGGATACTATTTATTTAAGCAGGTAGGAATTTATTGCCTGGAAAGTTTTTTGAGCATCGAGTCCCCTGATGCAGATATTTTCGATGCAAATCTTTAAATAATATCGATACTACAATCATGCAAACCAAAGCGGTTACTCATAGGTAAAAATGGATTTTGATTCTTTAAGATGGTAATTATATTTTGTGATGATATATCAGGAGAAAGGTAAAAATGAGTATGGAGTACTTTGCTGGCATTTCTGATGCCCTGAGACTTACTTTCGTACAGGTTATGATACTGGCTAACCTGTCAATTGGTATTTTCCTTATTGGAATGTATATAAATCTGAAAAAATGGGGAATGGGTTCCACCGGATACGGTCTTGAACCCTCTGGCAGTATTTTTGCGTTCCCCAAGATGCTCGCATATCAGATGAGCGAACATGCACATATCCATAATCAATCTGTGCTGGAAACGTTCTTCCTGGATATTCTATTCCAGAGAAGGATATTAAAAAGAAGCCCGCTCAGATGGTTTATGCACTTCACCATATTCTTTGGATGGATGGCACTCTTTGCACTCTCACTTGCGATGTTCCTCGTTGAAATGATATTCCTGATAGGTGAGGAGGTAGGATATGCACATTCACTGCCTGAATTCCTCGAACCTGTTGTATTCAGAGAGTTACTCGCAGTACCAAATGATGTATTCAGTTACATACTGCTTGTAGGTATCGTAATAGCAATATACAGAAGGCTTTTCATGACAAAGGTAAGAGAAGCAACCATAGCATACGACTCAATCCTTCTTATAGGCCTTACAGTTATCACGATAACAGGATTTGTTGCAGACGGAATCAGGACCGGAAGATTCTGGGGATTTGACATGCCAATCGAGTATGCACCACCTGCAGCACTGTTCCACGTGGTTATTTCACTGCTGTTCTGTATAGCATACATACCCTTCAGTAAATACATACACATGATAGCAATACCGCTTGCACTCCTTGCAAATAAAGGAGGAGAATAATAATGGCTAAGCGCGAACCTTCAATTAATACAGAAAACTTTACAGCTGTTCAGTTAATGGAACTTGATTCATGCAGCCGCTGTGGCGAATGTGTGAACTGGTGTCCAACCTACGATGCTTCCGGAGAGGACCCTGGTCTTGCACCAAGGGACAAGATCCTCAGATGGAGAGAGTTCATGAACAAGTCCTATGGCTTAAGAGCCAGACTCTTCGGACCAAAAGAGATATCGGAAGAAGAGATGGAAGAATTCAAGGACGACGTATATGGTTGTACCACATGCGGAATGTGTGCAACAGTATGTGAGTCCGCGATCAATACAGTTGAGCTATGGGAATCCATGCGTGCAAATCTTGTAAAGCGTGGAAACGGACCATTCGGCAAGCAGAGTGCTTTCCTCAAGCTCATCGGAGAATACAAGAACCCTTACATGGAAGACAATGCAAACAGGGTCAACTGGTTCCCTGAAGATGTAAAGGTCGAGGATGAAGCTGAGATCCTTTACTTCGGAGGATGTACCGCAGAGCTCAAGCAGCGAAAACTTGCACTTGCAACAACACGTCTTCTCAACAAGCTCGACATCAAGTTCACAATGCTCGGTGAAGACGAGATCTGCTGTGGATCAGCACTTATCAGGACCGGACAGTACTTCATCAATGACACTGCAAAGGTCAATGCCCAGAAGAACATCGACAACATCAAGGCAAAGGGTGCAAAGATCGTACTCTACGCATGTGCAGGTTGTTTCAGGGCATCACTTATCGACTGGCCAAGACTCACAGGGAAGGAGCTCCCATTCAAGGTAATGCATATCACAGAGTACCTGCAGGGCCTTATAGAGAAGGGAGATATCAAATGGGAGAAGTCCATCGACAAGAAGGTCACATACCATGACCCATGTCACCTTGGCCGCCACGTAGGTGTCTTCGAGCCACCAAGGGCTGTTCTTGAAGCAATTCCAGGTATCGAGTTTGTCGAAATGGAAAGGATCGAAGAGAACCAGCGCTGCTGTGGAGCCGGCGGTGGTGTGAAAGCAGGTATTCCTGACCTTGCACTGGGAGTCGCATCAACACGTGTTGACGATGCACTTGCAACAGAGGCTGACCTTCTGTCAAGCGCCTGCCCGTTCTGTAAAAGGAACCTCAGTGACGGAAGAGATGCAGTTGGCGCAAAGGATCTTGAAGTTGAGGACGTTGTAGTTCTCGCTGCTGAGGCAATGGGAATTGACCTCAGTGACGCACCTGAATGATTACGAACGCATAGGCAGAGTGATTATTCACTTTGCCATTTTTGACTTTTTAGCGATAATCTAGATATATTTTTAAGCCTAATTTTATGTGCTCATGACCATACCTTATGATTTTCTTGGAAAAGTATTCATAATCATCTCCCTGCTTGTTATAGCAGGAATACTGCTGGCACTGGTACTGGGCGCCTACAGCTACAAGAAGCGTAAGATACTGTTCCCGAATTTCACTCTCTTTGTGTTATACCTTTTCTACGGACCTGCTAAAATAATATGCAGGGTATTTTTCATTAATGATGCTATAGTGGATGAGATACTGGTGGAAGTGCGCAATGCCGTCATGATAGATAAATTCAAAAAAACCAAAGGTAATCGCGCAATTTTCCTGCCACAGTGCATGCGTCATCCCAACTGTAAGGCACGTTGTGATCCGATCAAGGGATACGAGTGCAAGATGTGCGGCCTGTGTGATATCAGCAGAATCCATGAAGCTGCAAAGGAACATGAATTTGACGTCTATATCATACCCGGAGGCAGTTTCGTTAAGAAGATAATCAAAACTCAAAGGCCTGAGAGCTGTATAGGTGTGGCATGCTATCCGGAACTCACAGAATCCATGCAGGGTGCATCACCGTTTATGGTGGTTCAGGGAGTTGCACTGATCCAGGACGGATGCTTTGATACAAAGGTCGATGTAGACGAGGTCATAAGGAAAATGGAGGAATGTGATGTATAGTCTTCTTGGAGAGGCCATACTTGTACTTTCCGTAGTATCCGTATTGCTGGCAAGTGTATCCCTGGCTGTAAGCAGGATGAGTTTCAATCACAATGTCTGGCTTGCAGGGTTCTTCGCAGAAGTTCTTGACTTATTCTATCTTCCGGTAAAGTTCTTTTTCTTCAGATTATCCGATACCAGGAAACTTGATAAGTGGATGGTTTCCCTGAAAAATATCGCCCATAGGAACAAGTTTGCTAAAACAAGAACAAGGATGATAATAGCCCCCCACTGTATGCGTTTCCTTGATTGTCCGGCATCCTCGACCAAATCCGGAATACAGTGTGTTTCCTGTGGAAAATGTGTTTTCACCAGGCTTAAGGAAGATGCGGAAAAGTACGGCTACAAGCTCTATATCGTTACAGGCTCTTCCTTTGTCAAACATATAATCAAGGATGGAAAATATGAAGGTGCCCTTCTGATCGCCTGCGACTACGAGCTAAATAAAGTAATGATGGGGCTCAAAGGAAAGAATATTGTCACATACGGTGTCCCCATGCTGAACGACGGGTGTTTTAACACAGAAGTTGAATACAGTGAGCTTCTAGAAACACTTGAAATGTTTGATGTAAATCGAAAGTTCTACAACCGGTGAAACTGATGTATGACCTGATTATTGTAGGTGGCGGCCCTGCAGGCTCTGCAGCAGGAAGGATCGCAGGAAGAGCAGGACTGAAGACACTGCTTCTAGAAAAAGAAATATTCCCACGATACAAACCATGCGGAGGAGCACTTTCGGACCATGCGATATCACACTTTGATTTTGAGTTCCCTGACGAACTGATCGAAAAAGAACTATACGGAGCCAGGATCTGCTTCAGGGACCGGGTTATCGAGCGCTACAAGGACTATCGCATAGCTGTGACGATCACACGTAGCAAGCTTGATAATTTTTTGCTTTCTAAGGCTCAGGAATCAGGTATAGAGATCCTTCAGGGTGAAAAGGTCATCTCCATATCAAATGAGGATGACTATGTTCAGGTCAAAACTAAAAACTCATCATACGAATCCAGATTCGTCATAATAGCGACAGGATCGCAGGGTACCCTTAAGAATATCGTCCGCAGAAAGGACAGCAAAAAAGAATATGGAGTCTGCATAGTCACGGAAGTCGAAGAAGAGAACGAAAGGATAGACAATTACATCCGTGACAGTATTGAAATGAGGTTCGGAGTTGCGGGCATGGGATACGGATGGATATTCCCGCACGATAATTATTATTCAGTGGGGATCGGAGGACTTGCAAGTCTTTTGTCAGATCCTAACAGTGCCATGCGGGAATATCTTGAGGACAACGGGTTTAAAGAGAAATACAGGTTCAATGGCCATGTGATACCATGTGGTGGCTACAAAAGAAAGATCACAGATCAGAGGATCCTGCTTAGTGGTGATGCAGCGGGCTTTGTAGACGCATTCAGTGGAGAAGGACTTGCATATGCCATAAGGTCCGGACAGATCGCAGCAGAGGTTATATCAGAAACATTGCACACAGGCAATAAAGATCTTACACATCTCAGAGAATACGAAAAAAGGTGTGACTTAGAATTCGGAGAGCATCTGAAGTATTCACTTGTCTTCGCAAAGATGATGCACAATTTCCCGGAAATATCCTTCAAGATATTCACAAGTGAAGAAGCTATCATTGACCGCTTCCTTGAGGTCGCAGCCTTCAGGTTAACTTACAAAGAGTACCTCAAGTGGTTGATCTTCAACTTCAGGCCCGGATGGCTTCTTAAAAATATATCCCGAAAAGCTTGATATGAGTGAGGAGAGTAAGCTCCCTTCTGTTAATGCAATACATCTATCTGCCTGGCAGGAGATGCGCTCCGAAGAGTTGCATTGACGGCATTCGGCTAAGCGTCATAAACCCGGATGATCAAAGATCAATCCTTTTCGACTTGCACCCACGAGGATTCGCCGTTCCATCCGCAATCCATGCGACCTCAGCCTCTCAGCATCACAGCATTAACATGGTACGGTATCGTTTCTGTGCCAGCACGCAGAAAAACTGCATGAGTTGCAACGCAACTGCCCGGACTCTCGCCCGGTGCCCTTTACAGGCACTCGTGTGTTTAAATGGTGGGGAGACTTTCCTCAGGCCATAAGGCCCGGCAGCCGTCCTTCCTCTCTCATGAAATTGAGCATAATCCTGCATAACGTATATATGTTTCGCATAAGCCGTCTGCATAGCTGATAAAATAATCATGGATATCACACAAAAACCAACGAAACCGTAAGACAGAAAATTTATAAAGAAACAGATTAAACCTTACAGGAAGGTGGTACTGTATGCTGTATAAGCGATATCTTCTGGCAGGCGTTATTCTTCTTACAATAATTCTACTGATAATGTTTGCAGAATTTATGGCAGGACCAACCACAGAATATCTGCAGTCGGAGAATACGCATAATCTTAAAATCGACACGATCGGTACAGCCGTTTTGGTCTTTATTCCACCAGCTCTGGCAGGATTTTATATTGTAGCCAGGCACAGGATGAAAAAGAGAGAAAAATAGAAGACAGGATATCAGAGTTTTAATACACCGCAGCCACAGCCACGTGTAAGCAGGAAGTCCATTTTGGACATAATTTCTTCTTTGTGGAAATCAGAAAGTTCCCCGAACTCATCCTTGTGTTTATCCAGAATATGCTCTTTCATTTTTTCTTTTACTTTTACAGGATCGTTATCTACAACAATGAAATCATCATTGAACCCGAGATCCCTGCATTTTAGTATATGAACTATGATAAAACCTCCCTGTCTTAAAATAACTGCTAATGGTTTATTAATCTTGTTTAGGTACCGGTTATTCCGCGATATCGTCGGACTACAACAGGAAAGATACACCTATCAGTATGAACAAAGCACCTGCCACAAGGGATATGGTTCTTTTATTGATCCTCTCCATTATCAGTTTTCCAAGGAAGATGGCAGCAGCTGAGAGTATAAACAGAGCAAAGACCACACCTATGAAAACCAGGATCGGTTCATACTGCGTGGCAAACAGGGCAGAGGCAAGCTGGGTCTTGTCTCCCATCTCGGCAACAAGTATCAGAGCAAATCCGGAAACAAATGGACTTTTCAACTCATAAGAGCCTTCATCGTCCTCTTCATCCCTTTTAACCAGAGTGATAATACCAAACAATATGAATATCAGTCCAGCACCTATTCTCACATACTCCATGGGAACCCTTTCGCTAATGAAACTTCCAAGTAATATGGCTAGTCCGTCTGTCAGGACGAATGCCAGCATAACACCTGCAAGCAAAGACAGGTATTTCCGGGTTTTTGTGGACAGGATCAGCACCGCAAGCTGGGTCTTGTCACCCAGTTCAGCAAGACCTACCAACAAAAAAGGAATCAGAATGTCCTGGATCATGAAGCAAATACCTGCAATGTCTTATTTAAAACAAACCATTGATGTTCATATATGAGGGGACTTTGTTTTTGGCCAGAAATGGAAGTTTAATGAAAATCAATTATTTGCTGTTGTAAAGACTATCAAATAAAATCAACAATAAAATATATATAGTAATTTACAGCCGATTTCCGACTTCCGGAATAAAGTTTATTAGCTAAAACAAGAAAACGGCTTCCTTATACACCATTGGACAAGCCAAAAAGAGGGGAAAACAAAAAAATATAAATATATCTTGAAGCCAACCGCTAGCCTACTATTGCTAGCCTAATTTAGGAAGAGGCCGGAAGTAGGAAGACCGGCCTAAAAATAGTATTTTAAAATAGAGGAAGTGAATATGCATGGTAAATCTTAGGCAACCAAATGCAAATGAAGCTACGAAGACCTTTAACAGGTCAAAGAGCGTTGTACCAATGTCAGGTATCTGTACACGTTGTGTGGACGGATGCCGTGGAAACTGTGAAATTTTCAAGTCTTCATTCAGAGGACGTGAAGTTCTGTACCCCGGACCTTTTGGTGAGGTCACAGCCGGTGCTGACAAGAACTACCCCATAGACTATTCCCACATCAACATTCAGGGATATGCTGTCGGCGCCGAGGGTATGCCAGAGGATATGGAACCAAGTCCCGAAACCGCAAGATTCCCGAACGTCAGTACTGAAACCGAGTACGGCTGGGATAAGAAGGTAAAGATGAGAGTACCGATCTTTACCGGAGCACTCGGTTCCACAGATATCGCAAGGAAGAACTGGGAACACTTCGCAATCGGTGCGGCTATTGCCGGTGTCACAATCGTTTGTGGTGAGAACGTATGCGGTATCGACCCCGGACTTAAGAGGGGAAGCGACGGCCTGGTGACAGAATCACCGGAAATGGATCGCAGGATCGAGCTTTACAAGAAGTTCTATGACGGCTACGGTGAGATGTTAGTCCAGATGAACGTCGAGGACACAAAACTCGGTGTTGCTGAATACCTTTCCAGCAAGCACGAAATGGACACCATTGAGCTGAAATGGGGACAGGGTGCAAAGTGTATTGGCGGAGAGATAAAAGTAAGCGACCTGGACCGTGCGATCGAGCTCAAGAAGAGAGGTTACATCGTTACACCTGATCCTGAACTTGCAGCCGTACAGGAAGCATTCAAGATGGGCGCCATCAGGGAATTCGAAAGACACTCAAGACTCGGCTTTGTCACTGAAGAAGGATTCCATGAGGAATGTGACAGACTCAGAGACCTCGGTTTCAAGCGTATTACCCTGAAGACCGGTGCATACTCCATGGCAGAGACTGCAATGGCAATCAAATACAGTTCAGATGCTAAGATCGATCTTCTGACATACGACGGTGCACCGGGAGGTACCGGTATGAGCCCATGGCCGATGATGGAAGAATGGGGAACTCCGACATTCTATCTCCAGTCACTGGTATACGAGTTCGCAGAGAAGCTCAAATCAAAGGGTAAGAGAGTACCTGACCTTGCAATGGCAGGAGGTTTCTCAAGTGAGGACGGTATCTACAAGGTACTTGCAATGGGTTCACCTTACTTCAAGGCAGTATGTATGGGCCGGGGCCTTATGATTCCGGGCATGGTTGGTAAGAATATTGGCAAGTGGCTTGAAGAAGGCAACCTTCCAAAGACAGTATCCGAATTCGGACACAGGCCTGAAGAGATCTTTGTTCACTACGAGGAACTCGAAGAACGCTATGGCAACGACATCAAGGATATTCCACTTGGTGCCATAGGTATCCACTCATATGCCGAAAAGACAAGGGTCGGACTCCAGCAGCTCATGGCAGGTTCCAGAAGGTTCAGCCTTCCGACACTTCAGCGTAAGGACCTTATGGCGCTTACAGAGGAAGCCGCAAAGGTATCAGGCATATCTTACGTGATGGACGCCTACAGAGACGTTGCAGAAGAAATACTCGATGGATAAGTAAGCCCTGCTTACTTTTTCTTTTTTACTTTTTTAAAAATAATAATTGCCGGAAGTCTTTAATCCTCGACTTCCATTGCCTGGATGATGTCATTTACCGTAAGCTCCCCCCTTGCAACCCTCAGAACCATGGGATAGATGTAAGAGCAGTCATCCATAGCAGCCCAGCGCTCCTCACCCACTCTCCTGATAAGTTCGTCCATAACCTTTCCGCAATCGTTACAATATCTTGTATTACTTTCAGCTCCGCATACAATACAATTCATAATTAACCTCCACTTTTGTATCCATTGTGAATCAATGGTTATTTTAAATGTGTGCTTTGATAGTATTTAGTTCTTGAGTATAGCAGTATAAAGCTGCCCTGACCTTAAACCCCGATCCCACTTTCAATACCGGTGAGAATATACCGCAGCGTTATATTAATATCGGACCAACCAGTATTGAGCAGCACACATAGCTAAAATAGAAAACACAGACCTGAGGTGAAAGTGTGTCTGATGATCTTTTTAATCTTAAAGCAGGATATGTCAATTTTAAAAATCCCATTGCACTAGCCCCAATGGGAGGTATAACAGATAGTGATTTTGCTAATAAGCATGCAGCCGATGCAGGGCTTGTGATACTCGGAGGATATAACCTTGATGAGAAAACACAGCAGGCTGCAGCTGACATGGTAGCAAGGGGAAGGGAAGAGTTTGTCTCAGACGATCCTTTCGAACATATAGAACAGGAAATCAATGCTGTAGGTAGCGGACCTTCAGTTGCCGTGAATGTGAGAAGTACCGATCCGGAACCATTGGTCAAGGCAGCTAGAATTGCAAAAGATGCAGGGGCCATTCTGGAGCTGGATGCCCACTGCCGCCAGGAGGAAATGACCTCCATAGGTGCAGGACAGGCATTGTTAAAAGACATACCCAGGCTCACCGAATTCGTGAAGAAGATAAAGGAGACCGGTGTTGTCCTCTCCGTAAAGGTCAGAGGAAATGTGGTCAACGACATTGAGCTTGTAAAGGAGTTGGAGTCCGCAGGTGCCGATATACTGCATCTGGATGCAATGATGGAAGGAGCAGGAGCAGACCTCAGGCTCATCAAGAATGTACGTGACTCCACATCAATGTTCCTCATATGCAACAATTCAGTAACCGATTTTGGAACGGCCAAGAATATGTTCTCAAGGGGTGCTGACATGGTCTCGGTTGCAAGGGGAGTTATGGACAACCCTGCACTTATAGGCCAGCTTGTCAAAAACGTTACAATGCTCCATGAGGACATGGGATGGTACAATGCTCCGAAACATGTATGCAGAGGAGAGGGTGATCTCAGAGGGCTTACATTCTGCTGTCTGCCTGTTAAACAGTGTCCGGTGCATGGAAAGATAGAAAAGCTCGGGTTTACTGCACAGGAGTTTGCAGATCTGAAAATGGACTTTGCAAAGGGTACAATGCTGGAGTACGGAGACAGCACGTGCTTTGGCAGTCTCGTATGGTGCTGTAAGATCTCAAAACCATGCTTCCTCAGGGACGGCGTGCTGGAAACTCTTGGACTTTCCGATGCTGAATACATGCGCCTGAAAAAGGAACTTGCAGACCATATACTTGAGAAGTCGAAGAGCCGGTAAGTATCACATATCGGATAGATGAGCCAAAAGCAAAGCTTCACTGTCAGAAGGGATGGCTATCCCCTGAGATCATATATCGCACGCTGTGCCCAGCTTGCCATGTGCCTGGAAGTGTCGGCTTCCCCGAAACCAGGAAACATAGACCGGCATGATGACTATGAGGACACACGTTACGAGCATTTCCTGGCATCCGCCATAAGCATGTATCCTGTGATGGAGGAGGCAGCTGAAAGTTTGCATGGTGCCGGGGAGCTGATAAAAAAGGCAGTCAAGGAAAGTGTCAGCTGGCAGAATGGAGGAAACACTCACTTTGGTGCCATTATACTGCTTGTACCACTTGCCATGGCAGCAGGAAAGACCTTTGATCAAAAGGATATGTTCACAATCGACGAGCTTACGAAATGTGCGCATAATATAGTGAAAAATACAGACACTTCTGATGCTATTGAGTTCTACGGTTGCTTTGACACTGCCGGTGTAAAGGTAAATCCCGTGGACGAGTTCAGCCTGCAGGATGAAAGGGCAACAAATGAACTTACAGAAAAAAACGTCAGTCTCTATGAACTCATGGAAATTGCAAAGGAATATGATCTGATAGCAAATGAATGGGTCTCGGGTTTTAAGAGATGTGCAGACTGTGCGGAGATTATTATAGGAGGTTTGCAGGACAGGATACTTCCGGGTAAGATTGATGTCGATATCAATGATGTGGTGGTTTACTCTTTTCTGAAAATACTGTCAGAGAATGAAGATACTTTCATTACCACCAAGTTTGACAGTAAAACTGCCCTCACGGTTTCATCTCAGGCAAAGTCTCTGCTACAAAATATATATAGTAAAGAAGTTAATTTTACTGATATAAAAGCCTCAATTGAAAAAATGGACGCAGAACTCCTGGAAAAGAAGATCAATCCGGGATCAACTGCCGATATAGTAATTGCCGGCATATTCATTGCTTTGCTTGCAGGAGTCAGATATTAATGTTGGATAAGGATTTTGATATTGACAGTTTCGGACTATATGAAGGAATATCCGAAACAATTGTTACAACTAACAAGGGCTGGACACCGAACGCAGCACCCATGGGAATCATACGCAAGAAAGACAAGCTGTTTATCAGACTCTTCAAGGGATCGAATACCTATGAGAATGTGCTGGCCGAGAAGAAGCTGGTTGCAAACATCACAAACGACCCCATACTATTTGCCCTTTCCACATTCACTGAACTGGATGATTCTGAGTTCGAATCAAAGACCTTCAACAATATAACGATATCCACATTAAAAGAAGCACAGTGCTGGGTTGCCTTTGAGTGCGTGAATTCGAAACTTACAAGTGAAGCTTTTATTTCCGAGCTTGTTCCGATCTATGCACATATTAACAAGTGTAAGATACGGGCTCCCAATCGTGGATTATACGGTGTTATCGAAGCCTGCATACATGCAACCAGGTATCAGCTTACAGAAGATGACAAATACCTGAAGTTGATCAAGGCATATGGTGACATTGTGGAAAAATGCGGCGGGGAAGCTGAGAAAGAGGCTATGAAGCTTATCTACGAGTATCTCTAGAAAGGCGGCGGAAAAATATAACCTGGAAAAATCGTTGTGGTCGCTATGAGAAAAACAGTCGCATGGGGCATCACAGGTGCCGGACATTTCCTTACATCAAGTTTTAAGGTATTCGACCAGATAAAAAAAGAACATGACATCAGAGTTAATACTTTTCTTTCCAGTGCAGCCGAAGAGGTCGTCAGGATGTACGGGCTTGAAAAAGAAATGGAAAAGATATCATGCGGAGAATACCTGGAGGAAATCTTTCCAGAAACACAGCAGGGAAAAAGCTGGCCTAAAACCGGTCGTTTTCTCCTTGACAAATACGATGCGCTTTTTGTGACACCTGCTACATCCAATACCGTATCCAAGATAGCAAGCGGTACCGCAGACTCACTTGTCAGCAATGCTGTGGCACAGGCTGTTAAGGGAAGTGTGCCTGTCTATGTGGTACCTGTGGATATTGCAGGGGTTGTTGTATCAGAACTCCCCTTCGGGATTGATAGAGAAATGTGCCGCAAATGTGATCCATGTCCTCCGTGGGAAGCATGTCCCAACGAAGCCATCACCGATCAGATAGACCTGCTAAAGTGCAGCGGATGCGGCATATGCAAGGAACTATGCGAGTTCGATGCTATCAAGGGCGGACCTGTTACGCTGAAAGTAAGGGACATAGATGCAAGAAATGTCGAAATTGTAAGGGAACTTGAAGGAATAACTGTTCTCGAGCAACCTGAAGATATACTAAACATTCTTTGAGCGATGTGATCTTCTGGACCTTCTAAGTCGGGTCTTTGCCTTTTTTAAATGACCTGCAAACATCTGCTTCACAACGTATGAAGCCGGGGTCAGGCGTCCACCGGCACTTGTCCTGCCTTCCCGAATAGCATCCAGAACCGCTTCCACGCTTCTCTCAGAGACATCGATCTCCGCATATGATCTGCCAACCATAGGAGCTTCGTGCGCATCACTTCCTCCGACATGAGGCAGACCAAGCTCATCCGCAACTTTTCTGGCCTTATTATTCGGTCCCTTCGTCATGCAACGGGAGTTCAGGACTTCCACAGCATCCGCATCAAGGCCCTTCAGATACCCTATTCCATGGGATGTTGTCTTGTAAGGATGTGGAATCACTACTACAGCGCCCTGTTCATGCGCTATTCTGATAGTCTCTTCAGGACTTAAGCCCGGTTCTATTTTTTCCTTAACACCTAAAACCAGTATGTGTCCCTTTGATGAGCTGACCTCCACACCAGGGATAACAATCTGTTCGGAGCCGATCTCAAGCGCCCTTCTGGCACACTCAAGACCACCTTCAATGGAATCATGGTCACATATTGCAAATCCGTCCAGACCGTTCTTTGCAGCATATTCCAGTATTTTATCATGCTCTGCATAGCTGTCCTTGGAAAAAACAGAATGAACATGGAGATCGAATCGCATAGGAGAATCTAAGGGCTGAGAGCTTATAAGGATTTTTATGGAAGATTAGTAGAAAAGTAGTGGCGAACGGGAAAATAGAAGTTTGTGGTTGGTTGGGTGGTTGGATAGGATTGGTGGTACATTAGAGAAGTTACCCGTTCGCATGTTTACAAACAACTTTATCGTATTTATATGTTACGTATACCGGAAACTTATATAATTTATCACTGATTTACTTTTTTTCCTGTAAAAGATTTTGCTTTGCTAATGATACTTTCTCTGGCTTCGAGGTCAATATTTATCGAATCGTCGTAATCAACATTGTGAACAACACCCTCATCGAACAACCAGGAGAGTGTGGACATTCCCTCTTCGGAAAGGGGCAGAGAAAGCTGCACACGGTCCCACTCTGGTAAATGCCTGCGTATTTCCTGCTTTAATGCATCGATCCCAAAACCTGTTTTTGCTGAAACTGCCACTGGATTCGGTGCAAGGTATCCAAGATTGAGCATGCGGTCATCCAGTTCTTCTTCCGTGAGCAGGTCGGCTTTATTGAAAACCGTTATTATTTCCACTTCCTGCAACTGCTCCCACATTGTCTCATGGCTCACGGAAAGTTTACGGTGGATGGTTTCCACGAGCTCACTGGAATCCACCACAAGGAGAACAATATCCGCAAAGAAAATCTCATTGAGAGTGGAACGGAACGCATCCACCATCCAGTGTGGCAAATCCTCGATGAAACCCACCGTATCAGTCAGCAGGACCTCCCTACCCTGAACTGTCAGGGACCTTGTCGTTGGGACCAAAGTTGTGAACAGCATGTTCCTTACGGTTTTGCTTTCATCAACAAGCATATTGAACAGGGTGCTTTTGCCGGCATTGGTATAACCTGCCAGGGCTACAAGGGAAAAGCCCTTGGAGTGACGGAAAGTGCGCAGTGAATCCCTGTCACGGTCCACATCACGTAGCTCATCCTTTATACGTGCAATACGATTCTTAACATCCTGTGCATAGGAATCCTCATAGCCTCCAAGACCCATAAAACCAGGGCGCTCTTCCTTTTTCAGTATGGATACTATTGCCCTTGCCTTTGGCAGTTCGTATTCAAGCCTTGCAAGCTCGACCTGTAACTTTGAGCGGTGTGTTGTGGCACGGCTTGCAAATATTTCCAGGATAAGCTGGAATTTATCGATCACTTCACAGCGACAGATCTCGGATATGTTGTAGACCTGCATTGTACTGAGCTGATTATAAAAGATGATCTTGTCAGCTTCCACATTCTGAACAAGCTGGGCAAGCTCCTCCACTTTTCCACTTCCGACCTGGTACTTGGGATCAGGATGCCTTGTCTGTGTCAGTTCAGAGACCACGGTATAACCTGCGGACCCTGCAAGCTCTTCAAGCTCCCTCAAACGAAGTTCGTTATCATGATCCTCGCTGCGGGGATCGTTTCTTTTAACAAGAATAGCACGTTTCATGATATGACAACAATAAGTTTGTTTACCTGATATTGAGTTCCCTGAGCAGAAGATTCCTTGCACTGAGAGATACATGGTGCGTGATCTCCATACAACGCCTTTCACTTAAGGATTCTTCATATTTGAAATCCATTGTGAACATACTGTCTATTAGCCATTGCGGCCGGTTATACATGTCGCCCGGCTCGGTGACGATTGTACCCTCGAAGCGTATTTCTGAGACCGTATCCTCGATCATCCTCACAACCATGGGAACATCGGGTGCGGAATCTTCCCTGAAGGAACGTATGCTGATCTGGTTCACCTTTTCAACATGATCCGGGGTTACGGATGCAGCAACCGCAGCACAGACCATAAGATAATAATCATCCACCCTGTGCCTGCCCGAAATGTCCACCGCAATTATCTCAAACATCCTTTGAAAGAAAATGGCGTATGATATTTAATGTATACGACTGCTCGGTCCTGAGCATTATTAAAACCAAAATTACATCTTGATCCTTCTGATATCAAGATACATCATCTGTTCATGCTCTTCAATAGCATAGAGTATTCTTTTTCTTACACTATTGGCAAATCTTACTGCTCTTGACATTACAGGAAGTATAAATTCATAGTTATATACCCTAAAATGAGTTTCCAAATTAAAATCCAGTTTTTGGTACAATTCTTGAATATCTAAGGTCAGAATATGCTGCAAGGTTTTTGGAAAATCTGACTCAATTGATGATGCAAGTGATGAAGAAATATCACTGTCAAGATAGTAGCCTGTATCTATTTTTAGTGTTTATAATACATAAGATGATTATAATAAAAGTGGGCTTAAATTAAAATAATGACTTAAAATCAGCAAACAAGAATAAACATAATCAATCGACCTAACTCAACTATTGATAAAAATACTTATATAGTAGCAAATACTTATATAGTAGCAAATACTTTAGACAAACGTTACATTGTAAAAATAACACAATACCACCTAAAAAAATACTATATTGCAATGTAAAATTAAAAAGGAGCCAAATATAATGAATATGAAACGAATAGGTATTGTATTTTTAGCTTCGTTAATCTTGATGGCAGGATTTGCGAGTGCGTCTGATGAAAAATCAGTAACAATAACTGATGAAGAGCGACTAGAATTAATTACTAAATTAGAAGGTACAAATATAACAAACGGCGAATTTATCAAAATAGCATTACCTGAATTATATGATGAATCCCCAAGCAAAGCTACTAGTGGATATTATCAACAAGAAAAAGTATGGTTTGGTTCATCTGATGTAACAAATAAAACAATTGATACTGACTTGGGTACAAAAAGTTTACCATTTGGTATTATGATGGGTACATCATCTATTGAAAAAGAGTCATCAAATATTAAATTTTCAAGCAAGTCAAATTTCTATGGAGCAACTCCAGTAGAGGTATATGTATACTCGGGATTGTATGATTCTAGTAGTAACTTAATTGGATTTTGTGCAAAAACAGCTGCATCAACCAAAGAAATAGAAGTAACGGCATATAAGCATTATTCATCTGGAACCTATAAAGTTGATGGTGTCCATGAGGCAGTTGCTCCACCTGGTTATGCTCCAGCAGTAATTACTTGTACATCATCATCTGGATGGGAAAACTTATAAAAATTAAATATGAACTAAAGCATATTCATTTTTTTTATATTTTGAGGAAACTATGAATCTAGCAGCCCTGAAATCAAAGAAAATATCAATAGTTCTTGGTACATCAGTAGCGATATTATTAATTGTGTTTGCTATTTTACAAATGCAATCAATAGGCTTTATAATGAGGCCTGGTCCTAAAAATAGTACTCTTGTATATGTATTAAGTTGCATTTTGCTGACTATTATAGCATTTGTATGTGAAAGAGAAGATAATAAAATATTAAAGTTGCTGGCTAACATTTTGTGGATTGTACTGTGGATTTTAATTATGTCTGGATTAATAATAGCAATGATTTATCTAGACATATTAATGGAACTGTAAAATGTAAAAAATGATAGAATAAGATTACATCTTTATCCTGCCAATATCAACATACGTGATCCCATCCCTGTCCTCAATTGCATAAAGCATTCTTTTCCTGACGCTGTTGGCAAGCCTTATGGCCCTTGACATAACCGGGAGCATGAACACATGATCTGTTGCAATGGAGTGTATCAGGTATTCGGAGTGCGGAATTTTGTCAACGGATACCATCTCTGCATAAACCCTGAAATGTGTTCCGAACTTAAAACCGGTCTTTGGTACAAGGCCGGAGTTACGCAGATCATTATATGCCATGTACTTACGCATGAAATCAGGTTCGATGGAAGAGGCTACAGAAGAGAAATCATTCAGGTCCATACTTTCTTCTGAGTCGCTTTTCTGAATATCTATCAGACCAAGTTCCAGAAGATAGGCCGATTCCACAAGAGAGAGTTGCAGACGTTCATTATCAAGAGGCTTTCCGTAGAATCCGTTTCCATGAAGATACTGAGAGGATTCTGAATCCCATACGATTACACGATCTTCGAGAAGAGTGGTCCTGATCTCATCCTGAGCCGGATTGATAAGTTTTGTTTTACCTTTGACCTTTACTTTTTTGACCTCATAGTAGGTAAGATCACTTTCTTCGTCAACGATTGCAAGGATCATCTGCTTGCGTACGTTCTCTGCTGCATTGACCGAAGGAAGCAGGTCTGACAACGGCATTGGTATACGTTCGGACCTAACATACACAAAACTCTTTGCAGGAGTTTTCCCAGGATGACCGCCTCTGGGATATACCCTGAAGTCGGTGACACCGGACTGCACATAAAAGCCCCTTTCCCTGAGGTCTTTGTAGACGATATACTTGAGCTCGAAGTATTGCTGTCTTTTTGCAGCTTCAGTGAAGAAATCCTCAAATCCCAGGACCCCATCATCCAGTTCAATATCAAGCTTGTTCTTGTAAAGGAGATACGCCGCTTCTACCAGTGTCAGTTCGAGGCTATCGTCTTTGGGACGTCCGTAATAGCCATTTCTGTAAAGCTCGTTTATTGCCTGTTTTCCGGAAATTACACGGTCCTGCATTAGTCTTCCTATCAATGAGCTCACCTGTGAATTGAAAAGTAAATCAGGGGACAGATATCATACAATCTATTTAATCATAGTGGAACTGATAAACAGAAGACTCTCAGGTCAGGATAAGCTTATCGACATCTTCATGCAATAAATTAAAGTGATTATTGGAAGGTGACCTGGTTGAAACACTATAACATAGAGCACATTGGAATCATTGTGAAAAATCCCATAGAAATGGGACACTGGTACAAAAAGGTCATGGGATTCAATATCAGATTCGAAGCACAGGATGAAGAGAAGGCAGTTGCCTTTGTCACAGATAGCAGTGAAAAAGTTATGCTCGAATTCGGAAAAGTCCCTGATGTATCACCACTCAGCAGGCAAACAGACCATCACCTCCAGTTCCATATAGCCGTTGAAAGCAATGACCCGGAAAATGATGTGGAGCATTTTGTCAGCAATGGAGCCAGATTTATTGAAAAATGTCCTCTCAGCAGACCCGGAGATTATCTTATCGTACTGGAGGATCCGTGGGGCAATTGCATACAGCTTGTGAAGAGAGAAAGCAAAATATTAACCCCTAAAGCATCATACAATAAACCAGAAAACAAATAATCAATGGAGATATCGAAATGGAAGAACATCCTTTAAAGACAATCATGGACGCAGACCCGGAACTTTTCAACCTCACGGAAATAACACGCAACACAGCACTTGGGGAAGGAACTATTCCTCTGAAGTATAAGTTGCTCATGGCAATGGCCCTTGATGCAGCCGACGGCGCGGTGGAAGGCGTGAAAGTGCTCGCCATGCAGGCCATGGATGAAGGAGCAACAAAAGAAGAGATAATGGAAGCAATACGTATAGCCCAGTATATATCAGGGATTGGCAGTGTTTTTATAGCTTCCAGAGCCCTTCAGGAAGTGCTATGAACTTTTTTGCCTGACGGGTCTGGACACCTGTCAGGCTCTCAATGATCTGTCATTTGCGGATTGAGTATAAAGATATTGTAGTTCAGCAGAGCTGCAAAGGATACCCATATCAGATATGGAATAAGCAGCAATCCTGCAGCTCTTGATATTTTGTAGAAGAGCCAGATAGTTGCCACAATGGCTATCCAGAGAAAGATGATTTCTATCAAGCCCAGAAGTGGTGACTGAAAGCCAAAGAATAATAGCGACCACAGGAAGTTCAGGAACAACTGAATACCAAATATACCTATGGCTGTTCTTACATCACGTTTCTCCCATCCTTTCTTCCATATAAGATACAGGGCTATACCCATCAGAAGATAAAGTATGGTCCATACCACCGAGAATGTCCAGCTCGGGGGCACAAAGAAAGGCTTTTCAAGAGAAGCATACCAGGTCGGGATCGCAGGCGCTGTGAATATCGATCCAAGTATTCCAACAAGCTGACAGATAACTATTGATGCTATCAGTTTTTTCCAGTCGATATTCCCGGTATCCAACCTTACCACCCGTTTATAGTTAGAACTGAATGCTATATATTAACCCCGGTACAAAAATTCTGGATAAAGAGATATTAAAACAAAATTTATTATCCAGGCAGGCATAAACAATACCCGGGTGGTAAATATGGTTTACATGTCATATATGGCAACGGATATCCAGTCTACAGGATTCTGGATAATCATAATAGCACTTGCTATCTGGGAGCTTATCTGGAAAGGTATCGGTCTCTGGAAAGCTGCAAGAAAGGATCAGAACTACTGGTTCATTGCCATGCTGATATTGAATACAGCAGGAATACTGCCGATATTGTACATTTTCTTTTTCCAGGAAGGGGAAAAGGGATTATAAAAACCTTATTTCATTTATTTTTCTTCACAAAATCCACAAAACTTCCCGCAAATTCCCGGTATGAGCTTGCAACCAGATGAGCGTAGCAGCCCAGCGTATTATTTACAGTGAGTCCGTCCCAGCCATCAATTATACCGGTTCCACGGGAGAGTTTGATTGCAAAGCTTGCATCCTTTGGAAGTTCGGTAACTTCAGAATGATGGAACTCATGTCCACGGAAGGAATTACCTGTTTTGCCGATCACTGAATCCGTTGCCAGGGAACCTATATTGTAACTTACCACACGTTTATGACCCATAAGGGTATGTCCGGGGAGAGCTCCCACCATCTCATGTGTGGATTCGGGCATTTCCGCCATGTGGTGTGCCCCTTTGCCTTTCACACCTGTGCTCAGCTTCTCTGTAAGATACATAAGCCCCCCGCATTCAGCATAGATTGGCATTCCAGAACATGAAGCATCGAGGATATCCTCACGCATGGATACATTGTTCTCGAGTTGTTCTGCGAAAAGCTCAGGGTAGCCTCCTCCAAGGTACAGGCCGTCCACATCCGGTAACTTGCTATCGTTCACCGGGCTGAAGTATTCGATCTTTGCTCCTGCCATCTCCAGCAGTTCAAGATTATCGTGATAATAGAAGTTAAAAGCCTCATCAAGAGCAACTCCAATGACCGGAGCTTCATCCTCAATATCCCTTGGGGAGAAAACAGTTTCTGAAGGCCTCTCAAGATCAGGAGCTGCGTTGGCTGTTTCCAGCAGCCTGTCAATCCGGATGCCGTCCTTGATTGTGTCCCGGATAAATTCGATCCTCTCATCGAAATTATCAGCACGGCGACGCTCCTCTATAGCCGGTACAAGACCGAGGTGCCTCATGGATATCTTCATGGAACTGTTGCGGCGGATCACACCAACAACAGGAATACCGGTATAATGTTCAATTGCCTCTGTTGCTTTTTTCTCATGTCTTGGGCCGCCGATATTGTTGAGGATAACACCTGCTATGTGAACATCCTTATCGAATTCCTTGAATCCGCTTACAAGGGCAGCCGCTGAGCGGGTGATACTTCTTGCATTGATGATAAGTATAACAGAACATTGCAGGATCTTTGCTATCTGTGATGTGCTGCCTGTATCCGTAAAGCTGTCAAAACCTTCATACAGGCCACGCACACCTTCAATGATTGCGATATCGGCTTCCTCATCCACTTCCGCACCATGAATGAAAACATCTCTCACACCTTCCTCATCCATCAGGAAACCATCGATATTCCTGGCCCTGCGACCCGTGATCTCGGAATAGTAGCTCGGGTCGATATAATCAAGACCCACCTTATAGGGCTGGACTTTATATCCAGCCTCCGTAAGAGCCGCAAGCAGACCGATGGTTATGGTAGTCTTGCCAGAGGAAGAACTTCCCGCTGACAGGAGTATTCTTGGTATATGTTTTTTTTCCAAAGATGAAGAAGCAACTGACATGATTACCAGCTTTTATCTTGTGAGCTCACGCAGCCTTGCATCCTCAAGAGCTGCAGGCATGACCGAGCTGTCGTTGTTCATTATAGCATTTGCAAGTTCGCGATAAACACTCGCAACAGAGGAATCCGAAGCTTTTTCAAGAACGGAGAAGCCATCTCTCTCACAATCCTGAACTATCTGCTCCTTCGGGATAAAAGCCATAAGCTTGCTGCCGATCTCCTCCGAGAACTTCCTGACGATCTCCTCTTCCCTTGTAACACTTCTGGAATTGCAGATAATACCGGACAGAGGCGTGTTGATCTTGGCAAGTCCCCGGCATATGTTATTAGCTGCATAGAGGGGCATGTATTCCCCGGAGGTAAGAATATAGGCTTCATTCACCAGACCCTTGCGAATGGGGGCAACAAATCCGCCACAGACGATATCGCCTGGCACATCATAGATGATCAGGTCCATATCTTTCATGGATTCACAGACCTTACTCAGCTTCTGGATCGCAACAATGATACCGCGTCCCGCACAACCAATTCCAGGCTCGGGTCCGCCGACCTCCACACACTTGACACCTTTATAGCCTTCGAAAACAACGTCCTTTTCAGTTACATCGATCTTCTGCCTTAGAAGGTCAAGGATGGTAGGTATTCTCTTTCCACCAAGAAGTGTGATGGAGGAATCGCTTTTCGGATCGCATCCAATTATCATTACCCTGTGACCCTGGTCGGCACAGGCAGCCGCAACATTGGAAGCAGTACTGGATTTACCGATTCCGCCTTTTCCGTATATGGCAATCCTCTTCTGTGCCATTATACTCCCTCCTCAGTATCAAGCATATCCTTTGCTACCTCGCGCATGGTGGCTCCGAAATCGGATTCCACAATATTGCTAACACCCAGGGTCTTCGGGTGCAGGTCAATCTCAACAAGCACATGCTCATGGCCCATTTCCCTTAGTGGAATCACCTGTCTCGGCCCATTGGTCACGGATATTACCTCCATTTCCTGCATACTGTCCATGGGTATTGCATGAGGCACACCGGAAATCACAGCAAAATCAAAACCCGAATACTTTTCAGCGATAATATTACTGACCTTCTCCCCGGTAACCGGATACTCATCCATGCCGCCTATATTCTCATGGATTGTAACTCCCTTTTCCCTGAAATCATTCATTATGCTCTTTGCATGATGACGTACACGAGGAAGACCGAGACTGTCATCCACATTTGCCATGTTGATAACATTGTCTTCTTTACCAAGCTGTGCAGCGACTTCGTTAATGGCAACCGTGATATCAGCGAACATGTAGCCGGTCTCTTTCTTGGCATTCATAATGGTCAGACAGCGCTTGCCTTCTTTCAGATAGTTGATGATCTTCTGGGCAACTTTGTATTTCACATCGCCCCTGGAAGGTTCAAGATACTCCCTACTGGCCGCACCATGACGTTTCTCAACATTTGTGGCCTCTTCAAGCAGGAATTTCTGTCTTTCAAGTTCTTCCGGATCTATGATACCTGCATCACAAGCTGATTCCAGTGCCAGAAGCACGCCTTTGGTATTGTTCGGATATCCTGCATGAACCTCAACCTCTATAACAGGCACATCAAGATTGGCATCCTGGACAGGTTCGCGAAGTTCCTCACCGATGATCATGCTGGCACATGTTCCCACCACGCCTATTAACTTCGGCTGGAACATATCATTGACCTTTTCAAGCAGAGAAGAGAGCTCATCACGGCCTCCGAAAACAAAACCGTTCTCATCAAGAGCTGTTGTCACAACATGTATCCCGTCCTCTTCCAGAAGCCTTGCGTGTTTGAAAGAACAACCAGGCGGACCATGAAGGATGGCAACATCAACATTCAGGTCACGTAAAGTGTAAAGCGCCGCCACTATAGAGCTTGGCCGCGGATGTATGATTGCTAAATCGTTTCCCATCATATTCATTCCGTAACTGTGTTTGATAAGTATTATATGATTGACAGGTGATTGTCAAAGTGTCTCTGGAACTTATATTTTATTGCTATTTATGTCAATATAAGTATGAAATTGTATACTGCAAAGGCTGCAATTTTTCTGCATAATCTACTTCTTCATCTTATAAAAGCATCGTTCATTCTAAAAAAAGCCATATTTTGAAAGAGTTTAAGTGACAGATATCCGACTATCAACGGAAACATTTCACACATGACAGGATCAGATCACCTTTTGATGACAGGTCCAGAGCATGTTCAAGCCCTTCTTCCAGATGTGACAGATGGGTGATCTTATCATGCTGAACAGATCTCATTCTCTCACCGACAAGTATGAGTGAATCAATGTCCTCAATCCTCCTTGAGACAAGATCCGCTACATCCCCAGGAGGAAGGCCCTCACACACCTGTGCAGCCTCTTCGCCAAGCACCATTAACACCTTTCCGGAAGCATCCTTATCAGGCCTTGCAAGTCCGTAGTCAAGGGATTTCTCTGCAGAGCGGATATCCATTCCTGAGTTAGAGTTGTCTATGAGGATCCTGCCTTCAAGTTTTTTTTCCTGCATGCGGCCCGCAAGACCTGCAAAACCGGATATTCCATCAGCAACCACGTCTTCAGCCACTCCCATGTACAGGGCAACAGTACCCGCAACTGTAAAAGCGGTCGTATATGAAGAGGCATTATAAAATGAATTCACCACAGCAGTAAGCTGTGAATTATCAAAGGATAGAGTCACTTTTTCCCCGTCAAAGATCATCTGAGAATCAGCGGAAAAGCTATCCGAATCACTGAAAGTAAGGAATTTTATGCCACGTTTACGGGCCAGTTCCACAGCTTTTGCGTCCTGTGCATTGAGAAACAGAACACCGTTCTCTTTTGTATATTCCACCATACTCAGCTTCGCATCGCTTGCCATGGAACTGGAGGCGGCAATACCATAGTCCGGCTCCAGAGTGGTGATAATACCGATATCAGCATTACCTGTACCTCCGATGGAGATCTCGAAGATACAGCAATCCATGTGAACTTCTTCAGACTTGAGAATATCAACAGCATGAAGCACACTGCCAGGTGCTATACTCAATCCCGAATATATCCTTTCAGCTTCACCATTTTTCCATATCTCCAGCCCACGGGAGGTATGGAGGGCCACAGTCATATTCCTTGACAGAATTTCAGCAAGCAGAGATGCGGTACTGGTCTTGGCCTTCGAGCCTGTGACCTCAATGACCCTGACACCATCAAGGGATCTCTCATTTGACAGGATCAGTCCCACCGCACGGTGATGACTGATGATATCTGTGCCTTCCTCCATTGCGGACCTCAACATCTCATATGAAGGATCCAGGTGAACCGGGCTTATGATCAGATCCAGATTGTCCACGGGAACAGCTTTTTTTGATACCCTGATACCGTAGTCACTTTCCAGACCATGGAGAGTATTATCATCTACAGTATCATAGACATCAATCGCGGTGACATTCAGGCCAAGCTCACTGAGTTTACGGGTAATTATCATACCCGCATGTGTCAGGTCGAGAACTGCAACATTGCTTTTCGGAGAGAACATGAAAACTCAGGCCAGAGGATGTTACATGTCTATTTAACGCTATCCTGTGGTATCGGCATATACGAAGATAGAAAAAAGGTGAAAAGGTAAAAAGTATACAAAGATCTAAACTAAACAAAGAATAAGGAGGCGAGTATCAGCAGAACTCGTCGTCCTCTTCATCTTCCTTGTAGCTGTCAGCACCTACCATTGCAGCAGATATTGAGTCTATACCATCAAGCCATTCCGCCACAAGTCCGAACGGAACTTCCTCCATGGTCTTGTCGGACAGCTCGTTGCCTTTCAGGATCAATGCCCCGATCTCTGCGACAGTGGCAAGGGCAATCTCTATATCATCCGATGACTCGGCTTCAAGGGCAACCTTTACCAGATCATCAACATTATCCTTTTCATCGTAGTCCCCGCTCAGGTAGCATTCACATGCTGCGAAGCTGCCTATCAGGGATGTCTGAAGGGAATCGATCATAAGGTCCGCATCCTCGGATATGGGATCGACTTCTGTAAGCGCTATATCCCTGATGCGAGACAACATCTGCATTGCGGATTCGGCAGATATCTGACCGCGATCGTATTTTGCAATGATCTTAAGACAGGCAAGGATGATGTCGTCTTCCATATTGACAAAGATCGCTCCTTCTTTCCCCTGTGGCTCCTCGGACTCCTCAAACTTGAAATCGCTTTCCCTGACCTTGTTCAACCAGTTCTTCCAGCGTTCTTCCGTATAAAAATCATGATGAAGAAAATCATCTTCAGTACCAGACATTTCCTTACCTCTATTTTTTTTAAATTATTAATCGTAAAGTTTGCTATATTAATACGATTTATGTCGTTATATAAAACATATTCGAGACAAATCTCAATATTAGATATTCAGTTATAACTTAAGTTCCACCTTTTTCAGGGAACATCCCGACAGGAGTTTTTCGTCAATGTTTTCTATTACATTGCTTACGACACACTTGTCTCCCTTTTTGATACCCTCAGGGTATATCAGATCATAAAGACTGTCATCGAAATCAGTGCATTTCGGTGGTTCATAACTTATTTTTGCACCGGCGATCGCTTTATTGGAATCAATGGCAGCTACGATTGGGGAGCTAACTACCTCAACTGCAAGTACTCCGTTTTCATGGATGAAACATTCGTGAACCGTATCACTCCTGATCTTCACAACACGGTACTTGCGTCCGGTATCCAGGCTCAGACATGTTCTTTTCAATTTACATTTCTGGCATTCGCGTGACTCGCCGAGGAATACGAACTCCTCCCCTTCTTTTGCAAGTCTTGAGCCAACAAGAGTGATAATAGTATCTGTATCTGTCATTGGGTCACCTTGAATAATTAATTATGAGATTACTTTCGTTATGCGTGCAACTTTTTCAGCGGCAGCAGGCGTCAGGCCTGTTCCAAGTATAGTGTATCTTTCAGGTCGGATCGTATGTGCAACAAGAAGCGCCTCTAATATATACTTATCTTCAATACCAAGTTCTTCAGCAGTTGTGGGCGCCCCTATGGTTTCAAGAGATTCCTTAATGCTGCGCCAGTCACCACCATGAAGATACATCATCATAATTGTTCCCAGTCCGCACTGCTCTCCGTGCAGGGCATGTTCCGGGGCAACCATATCAAGAGCATGGCTGAACATATGTTCCGAGCCGGACGCAGGTCTTGAAGATCCTGCAATGCTCATGGCAACACCACTTGAAACAAGGGCTTTGACAACCATCCGGACAGAGCTTTCAAGATCTGGCTTAATCGAATCCGCCGAGTCGATAAGTATCCTCGCGGTCATAAGGGACAGGGCAGCAGCATACTCGCTGAAAGATTCATTGGTCAGCCGGTGTGCAAGTTCCCAGTCCTTCACAGCAGTATAGTTGGATATGATATCACCACATCCCGCCGCAAGTAGCCGGAAGGGAGCCTTTGATATGATCTCGGTATCGGCAATAACAGCCATGGGTGCATTCGCTTCCACAGAAGTGGCCTTACCCTCGGTACGGATCGATGCTCTTGAAGACACAATGCCGTCGTGTGAAGCTGCAGTTGGGACACTCAGGAACGGAACATCCGCCTGTGTAGCTGCATATTTTGCAACATCTATGGATTTACCGCTGCCGACTCCAATGAGATAGGAAGATTTGTGTTCGGTTGCTTCTTTTTTAACCCTTTCAACCTCGGACATGGATGCATCGGTGGAACTGACTACATGTGCATTGTAGCCGCAATCTTCCAGAAGATCACAGACAACATCACCTGCTATTTTCTTAGTGGTAGTACCCGTAACGATCAAAGGGTCCTTTCCGAGCTTCAGGTCTCTGCAGACATCACTGATATTATTTATGACACCATGGCCTACCAGAATATCTCGTGGTAGCTGCATCCATTTCTTCATTCCATCTTGCATCGGGATCAATTCTATACCTGCTGATTCACTTTGGATATACTTTGTAATATGATAGCAATATAGAAGGTCTGCCCTTATAAAATAATACCTGTTGTCAGAATTACCTTCTACCATAAACTCTTAAATGTTGGTTGTATTAGGATATTCCTATAGTAGTTACTTGTGATCTAAAATGATTTCACTCATACAAGATATAAATCAGCTCATTAACAGGTACTATATTGAACCCATCTTACAGGATAGCGGTTACAATATTGTAAATACCATAACATGGGCCATCATTCTGGGAATCTGTGTATTCGGAATGGTAAAACTTCTCAAAAGATATGATGTCAGTATCAATGACAGACTGATAGGTTCCCTGATACCCTATATACTGGCAGGTGCGTCCTTCAGGGTGATAGAAGATACGGGTGCCATCGATCCACCCCTTAGTTATCTGCTCATAACCCCCAATATCTATTTCCTTGTAGCTTTCATTACTGTGATACTGCTTTTCATTTCAAGATTGATAAGCAATTTCGACAGCAAAAGAGACTTCCATCGTGTTTTCGCCTTTTTTGGAACCGCCTGGTTTGCTGTCAACATCGCTGCCCTGCTGTATATTGAAAATGTTGTGCTTCCCTGGGTGCCGTTCTTTGTTATCGGCGCTGCCGGCCTGATCCTCTATCTTACATACCTCGTGTTTGACAGGGCAGGCTCCTCAATGCTTAAGGACAAGCTTAACCTTTCGATACTGTTTGTCCACCTGCTTGATGCATCCTCCACAATAGTGGGAGTGGACCTGCTTGGATACTATGAGAAACATGTGGTACCGGCCTATCTCATTGACCTCACTGGTACGGCACTGGTAATGTATCCGTTAAAACTTTCAATCTTCATACCAGTGATATATATACTGGATACCCAGTTCGACGATGATGACGAGTCAAAGACCCTCAAAGAATTCCTGAAACTTGTTATAATAGTTCTCGGACTCGCGCCTGCATGCAGGAATACCATCAGAATGACCCTGGGAATCTAATTTATGGGGAGTGTTTAAATAATGTTCAATGAAGAGATCAGAACTACTTTTGGAAGCTATATTGCAGAGCTTAAACCTTATATACTGATAAGTACACTGCTTTTTGTTTTCTCGATTGCTGCAGGTTACATAGGATACGGCCTCAGTCCGGAATCTTCCGCAGATTCACTCTCAGGCCTTGAAGAGCTTGCGGAAATGCTTCAGAATCTTTCAGCCATTGAGATCATGCTTCTGATCTTCATAAATAACGCTTCCAAGATGTTGTTTTCAATACTTCTGGGACCTTTGCTTGGTATAGCACCACTGGCATTCCTGTTGATCAACGGTTTTGTCCTTGGTGTCTTTGCCCATATTCAAATAGTTGAGAACGGCCTTCTGTTCATTATCGCAGGCCTGACACCTCATGGTATTATTGAACTGCCCATGCTGATAATTTCATCGGCAATCGGAATAAGGCTTGGCCATGAAGCCTTCAGGACAATTCTTGGCAGGCCATCCGACCTTAAGGGTGAGCTTATAAAAGGAATCAAGTTGTTCTTTTATGTACTTCTGCCACTGATATTCATTGCCTCAGTTATCGAGACATTTATAACACCACTGGTTATTTTCCTTGTTTCAGGAACATGAAACAATGAAGCAGGCCTGTTGAAAGTGTGAACAGGTTTATTAACCACAATTTACATCTTTCGGACAAAATCGAGGTCATAAGATGATTGACAGAAAAGAGATCATAGAGATTATCGAAGATTATGATACTGATAAATTAAAGATAGGTGCCGTGGCCTCACACTCGGCACTGGATATCTTTGATGGTGCTGTTGAAGAGGATTTCAGGACACTGGCTGTTTGCCAGGAAGGGCGTGAGAAAACTTATACTGACTACTTCAAATCCCAGAGAGATGCAAGCGGTCAGATCACCAGGGGCATAGTGGATGAATCCGTGTGTCTGAAAAAGTTCAACGAGGTCATAAGGCCTGAGAACCAGCAGAGATTGGTCGATGACAATGTGCTTTTCATCCCCAACAGGTCATTTACTTCATATTGTGGTATTGACGATGTGGAGAACAAGTTCAAAGTACCACTGGTCGGCAGCAGGAACATGCTCAGAAGTGAGGAGAGAGGTCTGGAAAAGGACTACTACTGGCTGCTTGAGAAGGCAGGCCTCCCGTTCCCTGAAAGGATAGAGGACCCACAGGATATCGACGAGCTTGTGATGGTCAAGCTGCCGCACGCTGTCAAGAAGCTGGAAAGGGGTTTCTTTACTGCAGGCACGTACGAGGAGTATCAGGAAAAGTCACAGTCTCTTCTGAAACAGGGAGTTATCACTGAAGAAGCACTGAAAGAAGCAAGGATCGAGAGATACATCATTGGTCCTGTATTCAACCTGGATATGTTCTACTCACCCATAGAGTCCGAGATGAACAAACTGGAGTTACTTGGCGTAGACTGGAGGTTCGAGACAAGCCTGGACGGTCACGTAAGACTGCCTGCACCACAGCAGATGAACCTTGCAGAGCATCAGCTCACTCCGGAATATACCGTATGTGGTCACAATTCCGCAACCCTCAGGGAATCCCTGCTTGAAGAGGCATTCAGGCTTTGTGAAAAGTATGTGGAAGCCGCAAAGAAGTATTATGATCCCGGAATCATCGGTCCCTTCTGCCTGCAGACATGTGTCGATAAAGATCTGAACTACTACATATATGATGTAGCACCAAGGGTCGGCGGCGGAACAAACGTACACATGTCAGTCGGTCACCCGTATGGTAACACTCTCTGGCGCAAGCCCATGAGCACAGGAAGACGTCTGGCTTATGAGGTTCGCAGGGCCATCGAGACCGATCAGCTTGACAGGATCATAACATAAATATCAAAATATAGAACATTTGACGTGTAACCCGGGAATCGCTAAACTAATTTGGTGCTCCCGGACATATTTTTTTAGTTTTCTTACAAAACAGAGAAAAGTAAATACAATAGTTTTTATATAATTACATATATTATAATCTCTGTATGAATGTCCAGAGAGTAGCGACCGGAATATCAGAACTTGATAGCCTGCTTGAAGGCGGATATCCGAAAGGACATGGCATGCTTGTAAGCGGACCCCCAGGTGCCGGGAAGACCATACTTGCAACTCATTTTCTGCATCAATCATGCAAGGACGGGAAAAAATGCATGCTGATGCTCACACACGTAAATGTCGAAAGCTTTCTGGAACAGGCAGAGAACATAGGTTTTGATTTCAGGCGCTGCCTGGAGAACGGAACACTTCTGATAACAAAATCCTTCGAGGTACGCACCAACAAGATACAGAACGCCTCCAGGCTGGGAAGCGGAATCGGTTTTGTAGAGAAGGACTGCGTTGAGAACGTACAGGAAATACCCGATGATATTGAGGTCGTTGTCATTGATAACCTTGACATGCTGTCTCTCTATCATAATGTAGAGGAATTTGCTGATAAGTTCTTTACCATCAATGACCTGCTTTCAACAAAAAGATGTACCAGCCTTTTTCTCATAGGGCAGGAAGAATCAGGTATAAAACACAGTATCGCAGAACACATTGCCTTTGGCAGCCTTATGCTCTATACCAACAGGGATGAGAGAACAGGAAAGGGCATAAGGCAGCTATATATACCGAAAATGAGGTGTACCAACATTTCTCTGGAACCCGTGAGTTTCAGGATAACACCAGCAGGTATAAAGATAGAGAATATCTTCCAGAGGGATGAGATACTCAGGGACGCACTGGAATCGGCTGTCTGAGGATACTGCATCGGTTTGTACAGCATTGATCTGCCGTAGCTTGCTCAACTGTTCCGGTAGAGATAAATATCCTGCAGGAGCAAAATATTTACTATATAAAATGAATAATGTCTCGATTCAGAGTATGGTGAATAAATTTGATTATTGATTGAGCGGTTGAAATCATTTAAATATGATTAATTGAATGATAGCACAAATCTAAATTGCAATCAATAAGATCTTTCATACATTTTGTACATTCGAATTATTGCTCAACCCGGAGGGAAATTAAAAATTGAGTCAACCTAGCGTTAATATCGGCATGGTAGGCCATGTCGACCATGGAAAAACCACACTTGTCAGCGCACTGTCAGGTGTCTGGACAGACACACATAGCGAAGAGATGAAGCGTGGTATATCAATCCGCCTCGGATATGCGGATGCAACATTCAGGAAGTGCCCCAACTGCCCGGAACCGGAATGTTACACCGTTTCTAAAAAATGTGAAGGATGCGACGAGCCATCCGAAGAACTCAGGACAGTATCCTTTGTAGATGCGCCCGGGCACGAAACACTTATGGCGACCATGCTCTCAGGCGCTGCCATCATGGACGGAGCAATCCTTGTAATTGCTGCGAATGAGGAATGTCCGCAGCCACAGACCAAGGAACACCTGATGGCCCTGAATATTATAGGGATCAAGAACCTCATAATCGTGCAGAATAAGATAGACCTGGTGTCCAGGGAACAGCTCATCGAGCACTATCACCAGATCAAGGACTTTGTCAAGGGAACCGTCGCCGAGAACGCGCCTATCATACCGGTTTCCGCACAGCAGAACACAAATGTTGATTTCCTGATACAGGCAATGGAAGAGATCATACCCACGCCTGTACATAAAATGGATAAAGACGCGCACCTGCTTATCGCAAGATCATTTGATATCAACAAACCCGGAACTCCTATCAAGGACATAACAGGCGGAGTTATCGGCGGTACTCTCACAGAAGGCTCACTGAGTGCAGGTGATGAGCTGGAGATATGTCCCGGTATCAAGATCGAAAGTGAAGGCACTACCAGATGGGAACCCATAAAGACCACGGTTACCAGGATCGTAGCCGGAAAAGAGCCTGTGGAAGAAGCAACCCCCGGAGGTCTGCTTGCAGTGGGAACAACCCTTGACCCTTCACTGACAAAGAGTGACACCCTCACTGGACAGGTTGCAGGTCTGCCCGGAACACTTCCACCTACTCATGATGATTTCACACTTGAGTTACACCTTCTCCAGAGAGTTGTAGGAGTAAGCGACGAGGAAGAGATCGACCCCATAAAGACAAGTGAACCACTGATGTTAAATGTCGGTACTGCTACCACTGTGGGAGTAGTTACCAGCGCCAGAAAGGATGTTGCAGAGGTCAAGCTCAAAAGACCGGTGTGCGCAGACATCGGAGGGACAGTGGCCATCAGCAGACGTGTAGGATCCAGGTGGCGCCTTATCGGTGTAGGAGTAATCCAGGATTGAAAGTAATTATAGATACAAACGGCCTGATGATACCTGTACAGTTCAATGTCGATATTTTTGATGAGCTCAGAAGACTTGGATATAACAGGTTCATTGTGCCGCTTTCTGTGATAAGGGAACTGGAATCGCTTCAAAAGGGACTGAGAGGGAAGGATAAAACCGCTGCAAAGGTCGCGTATTCACTTGCCCGCAGATGTGAGGTCGTCGAGACATCAGGACATGCCGACGATGTCATAGTAGACCTTGCAGGAAACTGTGATGCAGCCGTACTTACCAACGACATAGGCCTGAAAAAAAGACTTGAAGACAAAAATATTCCCATCATATGCCTGCGCCAGAAGAACAGGCTTGAAAGGATCACAGATGAAGTTTAAAATCAAATGAATATCAAATTAATCATATCAGGATAATTGGAGCCGATCACATGTACAAAAAGATGAAACTAGCGGACACGATTCGTGTGGCACCAGACCTTCTTGGCGGAGACGTGAAAACAAATGTCAAAGCTGCCCTGAAGGATAAGCTGGAAGGCAGGATAGACAAAGCCCTGGGTGCCATTGTTGCCGTTACCGAAATAGATAAGATAGGAGAAGGGCACATCCTTGTGGGCGATGGTGCTGTGTACTATGATGTTACTTTTGAAGCTATAGTCTTCGTTCCGGTGATACAGGAAGTCATTGAAGGAGAAGTTGTCGAAACCGTTGATTTCGGTGCCTTTATCAGTATAGGCGCAATGGACGGGCTTTTACATGTGAGCCAGATAACCGACGATTTCATGTCCTATGACGGGAAGAACGGCAGGCTTGTAAGCAAAGGTGGCGGTAGGTCCCTTTCAGAGGGTGACAGGGTAAGAGCCCGCATAGTAGCAGTAAGTATCAACGAAAGGGAACCCAGGGAAAGTAAGATCGGACTCACCATGAGGCAGCATTCCCTCGGAAAGATAGAATGGATAGAAGAGGCTAAAAAGCCTAAAGCCGAGAAGGCGGAATAATAAGGAGGCAGACAGATGAGTGACCAGGTTTGTCGAGAATGCCATCGTATAATCTCCGGACAGACATGCCCCATATGCGGATCCAGTAACCTCAGTGCTGACTGGAGCGGCATGGTCATAGTAATTGATCCGGAACGTTCAGAGATCGCAAAGAAGATCGATGTGAAAGTTGCCGACAAGTATGCTCTGAAGGTGCGTTAATTGGGCTCGCAGATCGTTCTGTACGAAGAGCTGAGGCCACTTTTTAACAAAATATTTGGCGTTCTGTATACAGGGAACGGTGATGACACCATCAGGGAGCTTTCCTCAGACCTGGAAAGTCCCACAAAACTTATATCCGTCGGTGATGTTACTACATTCCACTTGCTCAACTTAAATATCATACCGGATGTCCTGATAGTGGATGACCGGACAAAACGCGGACCGGCTTCAGACCGGGTCGTTGTAGGCACAAAGCATAAGGGCTTCACTGAAATATTCGTAGACAATCCAGCCGGGGTAATAACCGAAGATCTGATAGATGCCGTTGATAACGCCATCAGTTCAGATGAAAATGTCAGGATATTCGTGCGCGGCGAAGAAGACCTTGCAGCTTTACCCGCCATTCTCATGGCACCACAGGGTTCAGTTGTTCTGTACGGACAACCGGATCAAGGTGTCGTACTCGTAAAAATCACTCAATCCAAAAAGGAAGAGATCAGAGACCTGCTAAGCAAGATAATTGGCGCGCAGGATAATAAGGAAGAATTAAGAACCATTTGGAGAAAATTAGATGGACATCAAAATCATTAAGGAGAAAAACAACGCACTCCTGAACAGGCGTGAGTTGAACCTGGATATCGGCTTTGACGGGGCAACCCCCTCCCGTAGCGAGCTTAAAGCAAAAGTGGCAGCTATGCTTAACGTAGCCCAGGAACTTGTAATCATCCAGAAGATGGAAAAGCAGTTCGGTAAGCAGGCAGTAAGCGCATATGTGAAGATATATGAGAATGCCGACCGTATGAAGCAGGTCGAAGCAAAGTATGTCATTGAAAGAAATGCAATGCCTGAGCCTGAAGTTGAAGAAGAGGCAGAGGAAGCTGCTGAAGAAGAAGGTGCAGCAGAAGAGACTGAAGCTGAGGAAGCCCCTGCAGAATAAGGTGATACAATGGCAGTAAAGGATTACTACAAGGTAAGCGGCGATTCTATCGAAAGGACACACCAGGCATGCCCCCGCTGCGGTGAAGGCGTATTCCTTGCAGAGCACAAGGACAGGCGTTCCTGCGGAAAATGCGGCTACACTGAGTTTAAGAAATAATTTATTTCATCTACTTTTTTCACAGCCTCCGGGGTTGTGAACTTCTTTTTTAATTTCCCATAAAATTCTGGTTTTTTGAGCAACTACCACCAGCCTTAGCTTTGGGCTTTTGAACTGATATCAATTACATCATCGTACTGTACAAACCCATGAGCATAGTTTTTTAATTTTATTTTTTAGCTTTGTTCAGTAAGATTAAAATAGAAGATGTGTATTATCTGAACCAGTAACATATGATAATGTCATATTTATTTGTATAAAGCATTGGCAGAATAAAAGTTGCAATTATAAATAATGTATACTATCTAAAACGAACTAAAATCTTATTGGTTGGTAGGTTGAAATGAATACACTTTACGCAGCAGTAGTAGGCATCCTTATCGGCATATCCATATTCGGCCTGAAGACAGGAGTAGGATGTGGATTTTCAAATCTGGAAAAGAAGAAAGTGCTCTTCCTGGCAGGTTCTTACTTTTTGTTATCTGTGATACTGGGAAGTCTCGTGGGCTTTGTGAATCAATCATATCTGGAAAGTATTGCAAGCCTAGGGATGACATTACACGTATTTATCGCAGTTATCCTGATAGCGGCAGGGATCTATACGCAGAAGAAATGGAACTGCGGGCATGACGTCTCAAAGAAGACATTTCTGGTGATATCAGTTCCCTGCCCGGTCTGCCTGACGGCTCTGTTTGTTTCCTGTATGATACTTGCTTCAAGTCTTGAGATCAGTGGATGGAAAGTAGGTATTATAGTCGGAATCGTTTTCTTCTTATCAGTAGTATCATCAACCTTTATTTTCAGGAAGATGAAACGCTCTCCCGAAGATCTGGGAACCGTGATGATGTTCCTCGGGATATTCTATATGCTCGGAGCAATGCTTGTTCCGGCATATATCAAAGCAAAGCAGATGAATATCTCAGCTATCGAAAGCGCTAATTTTGAGATACTTCCATTGATCGTTTTTTCAATCTTCATCCTTGGAGGTTTTGCTTTTAATCATATGAGAGGTCAATAAAAATGGATACAACTTCGTCTTTGTACGGTATATTATACACGTTCTCGTCTTCACTACTGTACCCGGTAGTGATCATACTCCTGTTACTGGTACTTTTTTCACTGGTACTAATCGGAGAGTTCCTTTCGGAATATGCAAAACGCAACCGTGATATGAAAAACCTTGAGAGTTGCTGCCTTGAGGTCAGGGACAGACTCACTGAAAAATCCTTCGGAACAGCAGCAGATGGCCTTCGCAACCTCAAACAGAACTTCATGGTCACAAGTTTTGCAAAGGAAGCTGCAGCTCATCTTGAAAAGAATACTATTCCTGCAATAGAGTGGCTGTCACAGGAATATGAAATAAAGATGGCAAAACGTCTTGAGCAAACACGGATCGTGGCAACCATCGCACCTATGCTTGGACTTATGGGCACACTTATCCCACTGGGACCGGCACTCATCGGATTGTCCCAGGGTGATATCGTACAGCTTGCAAATAATCTCATGATCGCTTTTGCAACAACCGTAGTAGGGCTGTTCGCCGGAACCATAGCCTATGTGCTCACACAGGTCAGAAAGAGATGGTACTGGCAGGACATGGCTGATATTGATTACATCCTTGATACACTGGAGGTAAGCGAGTGAAAAGAAGGAGAAGATACAGACGAACAGGACTTCTTACCAATGAGGATGAGCAGAGCCCTCTCACAGGTGTTGCCAATCTCTTCGACATTGCCATGGTCTTCTCTGTGGCACTGCTTATTGCACTCGTAATGTCATACCAGCTCCCGGAACTCCTGAGTCCCACGGATGATATCACCATCGTAAAGAATCCGGGACAGCAGGATATGAAGATTATTGTAAAGGATCAGGGAAAACCCATTGAGGTCCTTAACATGACAGACGAGATAGGAGGCGGAACCGGGGAGGCTCTGGGAACGGCCTACAAACTGGCTGACGGAAGAGTGGTATATGTACCTGAGGAGGAAAATAAAACTTCAACTTAATTTTTTCTCGATTAAAACAACTTAATTTGCTTAAAAACAGATAATATTGATTTAGTATAATATGAAATAGATAAAAACAAAAGATGGTTAGAGCACTTCGGAAAAAGCTTGGCGGCACTCCCGAAGTGCTCTGCACGCTATCGGGTGGATAACATGCAAGAAAGAACTATACTGGTAATGGTATTAAGTGTATTGTTGTTTGCATCAGCAACAACGGTTGTATCGGCAGAAGAACAGAAGATAAACATAACATATATCTCATTTGCACCCCACGCCTCTCTTAAAGAAGCCAGTGTGAACGGTTCCATTGCAGATGACATTTCATACACATATATACAGGGTTATGGGACTTCAGGTCCCAGCGACGAATTGCTGAACGCATCTGAAAACGGATACCTTAACACGCAGGATGTTATTTTCTGCTATATGCTGAACTCTGCGGTTTATGAGCCACTGGAACAGTATTTTGAAGAGGCTCATGAGAACGGTGTTTCTTTAATAGACCTGACATCTGCAGGAGTTCCCGTTTGCTTTGATTACACTTCCGATGGAGATCGGGATGATCCCATATGCTATTATTACGATAATATGGGAATCGATTCCAATATCAGCAAGAGATACGGAGAGAATTTGTTGATGTATCTTGCCAAAGAATACGGGAATAATTCTGAAATTACCGATAACTGGCCGGTTATAAAAATTACATATGCCGGATGGGGGACGTATGCCAATACCCTGGAAAGGGCAAGCTGGACAAATCCGTACAGCCAGAACATGGAATTCAGATTCATCCCTACATACAACTACAGCGATTTAAGCGCACATACAGATGAGATAATAGCTGCCGGAGAGAATGGGACCCTGGCTGAGCAGGATGCTATCTTCTGCGAGATGATGAAAGGTTCCATTTACAATGCCACCGATCAGTGGTTACTTCAGGCACATGACAATGGAACTACACTAATTGATATCTATACATCCTCATCAGAAGTACCTGAGTACTTCGACTACAAATACAATGGTTCTGAAAATATAACGCTGATCAATTCATACAACAACATTGAATCGGAATTTGCCAGCGCTCCAAAGAATGCCGAGAATTTCCTGATATGTCTTGCAAAGGAGTATTCTGATAAAACCGAAACTACCGGTAGCTGGAATTACGTGAGTGTGAACCAGACACTGCCAGCCATGGGTCTGTATCATCCGGATTATACTGATGGTTACTTTGAGACCACAGAACAGTACCTCGAATGGTACCAGCAGTACAATTACGGGGAGCACCGGATCTATGATCCAGATCGACCGACCATTGGAATGTGGTTCCATAGGGATGACGTCCAGAACGGAGATCTTGAAATAATTGATGCACTCATAAGAGATCTGGAAGCCAAGGACTGTAACGTGATAGCAGGATTTGATGTATTCAATGACAATATCATAAATTACTATTGTAACGACTCAGGTGAACCACTAGTACAATGCGTTATTTCACTGAAGAGTTTCAGGCTTAATTACTGGGATAATGAAAAAGGTCTTGAGGAACTTGAAGAGCTGAACGTGCCGGTTCTCCGGGGAATGGTTGTCGGAGAATCCACTGATCCTGCGGACGCTAACAGGGGAATCCCGAGCGGACAGGTAGTCTACAAAACTATCGGCCCGAACGTAGACGGAATATTCGAGTTTATCGTACTTGGCACTGAAGTGTATGACGAGGAGACCGGGGCCAGTGAATATGTGCCAATGGATTATCAGATCGACTGGATAGCAAACCGTTCTATCAACTGGGCTGAGCTCAAACTTAAAGAGAACCAGGACAAAAAGGTAGCTATTATCTATTACAATTATCCGTCAGGAAAAGATAATATCGGTGCAAGCTACCTCGATACCATCTCAAGTATGCGATTATTGCTCGACAGGATGGAAAATGAAAATTACACTGTTAGCAATGTCCCCGAAAACAACAGCCAGCTTCTGGAGATGATATGGGCACAGGGTATAAACGCAGGTTCTTGGGCACCGGGAGTTATGGATGAGATGGTCGAGAACAGAACGGAGTGGGGACTTCAACTCATACCCATGGAAACATACAGGCAATGGTTCGAGCAGGAAATACCGGAAGACCTTAGAGAGGATGTTATCGAACAATGGGGAGAGCCCTGGGCAGAGGAGCTACCACAGAATCAGAGCTTAATGATATGGGAAGATAATACAGGAGAACAGTATATTGTTATACCCACAGTCCGATTTGACAACGTGTGGATCATGCCACAACCTGCAAGAGGATTCATGCAGAACGATGATACACTCTACCATAGCAGTCTTGTTCCACCACCACATCAGTACATCGCATTCTATCTCTGGTTGAATGATGACTGGGATGCCGATGCAATAATCCACCTTGGAACACACGGTACACATGAATGGCTGCCAGGACAATCATACGGAATGAATCGTTCGTCCGAGTGGGCCCCTCTGCTACTGCAGGACCTTCCCAACATCTACCCGTATATCGTTGCAAACGTAGGTGAAGGATTAACCGCTGAGTATAGGGGCAATGCGCTCATCATAGATCATCTTACACCTACGATAGAAAGAGCAGGCACATACGGTGAAATCGCCAATATGTCCCTGCTAATGCAGGAATACTACGGACCTGAACTTTCAGTCCAGACCAAGCAGGCATACCAGATGTCAATTATCGATGAAATGGTAAGCTGCGGACTGGATACGGACCTGGAAGTCAATGCAACAGAACTTTATCTCTATAATGAGACACAGTTCGATAACTTCATCCGGAACACCCTTCACGAATATATCGAAGAAATTGAGGGAGAGAATATACCTTACGGGATGCATGTTCTTGGAGTGGTGCCTGCAATGAATACCTCCGGTCCCGAAAGAGATGAACTCTCTGCAATGGTGAGGCAGATGATGGGAAGCAAGTTCGAGGCAAATGTCACTACAGCTTTTTATCCGGAAGACGAATATCCGCTTGGTATCCCTTCAAATGATACAAAAGTGGACAGACTCGTCTGGGAAGTTGTCACGAATGAGACCGACATCAACGACTCACAAATAATGGTCTACGGGGGTACAAACGAATCTGTCACTCAAAGCCTTAGCTCAGGACTCCTGTACAGGCAACGGCTTCTTGATAGCGCCATCGAGATGGACAGAGTGATCTCAGCTCTTAATGGCGGGTTCATACCGGCCGGACCGGGTACGGACCCTATAATGAACACAAATGCAGTACCAACCGGCCGCAACTTCTATGGAGTGAACCCTGACCTTTACCCATCAGTTGCGACCTGGAACCTTGGAAAGGCACTTGCACAGGAATTACTCATTGACTATTATGAGGAACATGGAGAATATCCGCGTAAAGTATCATTTTCCAGATTCGGAGTGGAGTTCATAAGAGACCATGGAACACTTGAAGCAGAAGCACTCTATCTGCTGGGTGTGAAGCCACACTGGGACGAGAACGGAGTTGTTGACGGTCTTACACTTCTCTCAGAGGAAGAACTTTTACCAAACTACGATTCCTCAAAACCTGGAAGACCGCGCATTGACATTGTTTACACCACCGCGGGCATGAGAGATGCATTCCCTGACAAACTGAAGATGCTGGATGAAGCTGCCAGGATGGCAAACCTTGCAGAATCGACCAATTATCCAAACTATGTCAATATCAGCACCCAGGCAATCTATGGAGAGCTTTACAGTTCTTTCCTCAACAGTACAGGCAACGAGACATATGCTGCCGAAATGGCTTCCAAACTATCTACAATGCGCTGTTTTGCCGTAAAGGATGGTACCTATGAGATAGCCGTGGCAAATGCAGTCGATTCAAGCGGAACCTGGGAGAACGATACCGAAATCGCTGAACTATACATTGACAAGATGGGATATGCCTACGGTACTGACCTGTGGGGATTCGATTGTTCAGAGCTTCTCATCGGCAATCTCAGAAATGTTGATGCATCTGTACACTCTGACTCCTCAAACCTCTATGATACACTTGACAACGACGACTTCTACCAGTATTTCGGTGGATTGAACATTGCGACAAGATATGTCAGCGGCAAAACACCGGAAATGTATGTCTCGGATACCCGCAATCCTGACGATGCACGCATAATAGGCATGCAGGAGTACCTGAATATCAACATCCGCTCCAGATATCTCAATGACAAATGGATCGAGGGCATGATGAACTCGGGTTATTCAGGAGGCAGGATGATGGCCGAATTTGTGGACAATCTCTGGGGATGGGAAGTTTCAAATCCGGAGCTTGTTGATGATAGCATGTGGGAGACCGTCTATAACACCTACATAAATGAAGAGATGAAGGAATTCTTCAATGCAAACAATCCCGGAGCCTATCAGTCCATTACCGGAAGAATGCTGGAAGCGGTTCGTAAAGGATATGTAGACCTGCCGGATGAGATGGTCAATAACCTTGTGAAAGAATATACCGAATCAGTTGCGGAGAACGGAGCTACCTGCTGCCACCATACATGTGGAAACATGTTACTCGATGAATTCGTGCAGGGGAATATGGGAGCTGCCGGCGTTAGCCAGGAAGTTCAGGATGAATATGAAGCTAAATTGAATGATGCAATCCAACATAAGGCGCCTGAGTCACAGCCACAGACGAAATCATCTTCCGGAAGCAGTTCAACCGGATCAGACTTAAAAGTTACTGAGCCGGGAACAGGTACCTCCAACCAGACAATGATAAGTGATTCCGGAGCAGGAACAGATATGAACTCACCGGCCCAGGATTCGACAAAATCCGCCCCAGATGACTATGTTGAGGGCTACGAGATGACAAAGGAAAGTGTCAGCAATCCGGATAGCAGTAGCTTCTCATTTACAGGTTCGGATATTGTAGCCTCTATTCTGGTGTTTGCCGGAGTCGGGGCTATGTACTTCGGATTCTGGAAGAGGAGGAAGTTGTAAAACATTTTTGGCGCTTTTATCTAAAAAGCGCCTATTTTTACTTTTTTATGCATCTGATTTTTATTATTTACTTTTTTAAAAAAAATTGCAAAAAGATATATAATATTGAATGTTTTACCTTTTTAAGGATGTAAAGCAGGGGCTGGCTATTAACATTCTTTTGATCACTTGCGTATCTCATACTTAGAGATATATTGTGAGTTCAAATTTCAAACAAAAAGGTGGATGTCTGGTAATGTACACAAAACGTACCTTGTTCTTTTTGATTCTTGTTTTTTTAATGATCTTTACAGCATCATGTTCAGATAATGAAAACATAAGTCTGGCAGATAACAGCGGAAATCATATTTTTCTTAAAACAACTACGATAAATACGGATAAACTTGCAGAGGAAGACGGACAGGAAGTTGCCGTATCTTCAAATTCAATTGAAGAAGCCATTGATGTTACAGAACAATACTACATTGCACAGTTCAGAGGACCTGTCTTTGAAGATCAGAAAGAAGAACTGGGTCAGACAGGGGCAGTACTGTACGACTATCTACCTGACAATGCATTCATTGTGAGAATGAACGCTTCTGTTATACCAGAGGTAAGTTCACTAAACTTTGTAAAATGGATAGGCGAATACCGGGCCTCCTACAAGTATGAACCTGCAATCACAGTCACAGCAAACAAACTGACGTCTGAATCAGAAGTGGAAAAAGCAGATTTGCTGGTAATGGTCTTTGATGCAAGTGAAAATTCCAGAATAGATGAAGAGATCACTGAGATACAAGGAACTGTGACAGAGAATTCCAATAATATCCTTCGGATAAAGATCCCAAAGAGCAGAATAGATGAACTTGCGGCTATCAATGGTGTTAGCTGGATAGAGGAATATCGGGAACCTGTTCTTTTGAATGACATTGCCGCAGGTATTGTCGGCGTAACGCCTGTTCACGATACACACGGATTGAATGGTAGTGGACAGATAGTTGCCGTTTGTGATACCGGTGTAGATACAGGTGTTGATGATGAATCCATGCATGCAGATATTAGAGGAAGGATACTGGATTTTGTCTATCTTTCTGATGACGGTGCAGCAGATATGCATGGTCATGGAACACATGTTGTTGGTTCGATCCTCGGTAATGGTGCGGAGTCAGGCGGCCAGTATAAAGGAATGGCACCCGAAGCAAGCCTTGTTTTTTTAGAATTTCTGAATTCAAATGGTACTTTGTCTGTTCCATATTATATTAACCAATCAGTTTTTCAGCCTGCGTATGATCTTGGTGCAAAGATGCACTCCAATAGTTGGGGTTACACAGGAGAGTATGGAAATTATACGATATTTTCAAAGCAGGTAGACCAGTTTATGTGGGAAAATCCTGATATGCTGATTTTGTTTGCAGCTGGTAACTACGGTGTAGACCAGGATGATGACGGTATTGTGGATCAGAATTCTATACAGGATCCGGCAACTGCTAAGAACTGTATTGCAGTAGGCTCTTCTGAAAATAACAGAAGCAGTTTTATTAATACATGGGGAGATTCTTACGGTTTCCCGATTGATGTAGATAAAAGAGCAGATAATATTGAAGGCATTGCAGCCACAAGCAGCAGGGGACCTACAACTGATGGAAGGATAAAACCCGATTTGATCGCACCTGGAACATATATCGTGTCAGTAAAGTCCAGCCAAGCCAGTATTAACTCATGGTATTTAAATGAAAACTATGCCCCTATGAGTGGAACCAGTATGGCAACACCGATAGTCGCCGGCTCTGCAGCTCTTATCAGGCAATACTACAGTGATACTGAAGGTTTTTCAAACCCAAGTGCGGCACTAATCAAGGCAACCCTGATTAATGGTGCCCACGACATGACCCCCGGACAGTATGGAACTGAAGAGTATCAGGAGATTGAAGGCAGGCCAGATTACTCACAGGGATGGGGGCGAATCGATTTGGAAAATTCATTGTTCCCACGATATCCGGAAGTCATCGCCTATTTTGATAAGGAGACAATCTCTGACACAGATGATTTCTGGGAGTTTGATTACGGATACATAGAAGAAGGCGAGCCCCTGCGTGCAACACTCGTATGGACCGACTATCCGGGATCCGAGGCTGCAGGAAAAGTACTTGTGAACAATCTTGATCTTACAATCACAGACTCATTTGACACATACTACGGAAATTATGATCTGAATAATGCTCCAGATACTGCTAACAACGTAGAGGGAGTGGAAATAGATGAAACCATAGCCGGAGATTATAAAATCAGAGTTGACGGTACAAATGTACCGGAAGGACCACAGGACTTCTCCCTTGTACTGTCGTTCACCTGCGACAACAATGAATTCCCCGCAAACGGATCATCTACAGATGATAGTTCTACAGTTGTTTCCACGAATGTAGTTCATCCTGGAGGAGTGGACCGGAGTTCCATACAGATGATGATCAACGACTCAACTGTGGACTTTACTGCCGTTGAAATCGACGGTGGATATAGAATCTCTTATAGTACGCCAACTGCTTACCAGAATGGAGATTATAATGTTTCAGTGAATGCGCAGACGATTAGCAGACAGGAATTCTCATATAATTGGGAATTTAATATGAATGCTTCACCTGTCACTAACCATGCTCCTGTTCTTGATACAATCGGTGATCAGACGGTTGATGAACTTACAGAACTTACATTTACAGCAACGGCAAATGATTCAGATTTGCCGGAAAACACACTTACTTTCAGTCTTTCAGGAACAGTACCAAATGGTGCAGCAATAACATCTGATGGAGTATTAACATGGACACCAACAGAGTCACAGGGACCTGATTCTTACACGTTTGATGTAGAGGTATCGGATGGTTCTCTGACAGACAGTGAGACCATAACAGTAACAGTTAAAGAAGTCAATGTTGCTCCGGTACTTGATTCAATAGGCGATCAGACAATTGATGAACTTACAGAACTTACATTTACAGCAACGGCAACTGATTCTGACATTCCTGAAAACACACTTACTTTCAGTCTTTCAGGAACAGTACCAAATAGTGCAGCAATAACATCTGACGGAGTATTCACATGGACACCAACAGAGTCACAGAGACCTGATTCTTACACGTTTGATGTAGAGGTATCGGATGGTTCTTTGACAGACAGTGAAACTATAACAGTAACAGTTTATGAGGACAATGCTCCTCCTGAATTTGACTCAATTTCCCCAAAGATTATAGAAGTAACCAAGAATCTACAATTCTTCATCAACGCAACCGACATAGATAGTAATGACCTTACGTACTCTAATGAAAGTATTTTGCCAGATGGAGCAACATTCAACGATACTTCCCTTCTATTCAACTGGACCCCAACAACTGACCAAAAAGGAACTTACGATATAAATTTCAGCGTGACCGATGGTGAAAAAAGTGATAATCAAACAGTTACAATAACTGTAAAAGAATTATCAGCATCCACAACACCAGCCACATCAATAAGCTCCGGCAGTTCAGGCGGTGGCGGTGGCGGAGGCACCACCGGGGAAGAATATGAGAACATCGAGATCAAAGACGTAAACTCACTCTTCGTAGGAAAGGACAAGGTAGCCAGATTCGAGTTCGATAATCCGGATCTTGACATAATGTACGTTGAATACACTTCATTGAAGAATGCAGGCACAATAAGCGTAACAATCGAGTCCCTGAAGGACAAATCAACATTTGTTCATACCTTGCCTTCCGGAGAGATCTACAGGAACATGAATATATGGGTCGGTAAAACCGGCTATGCTATTGATGCAAACATTGCCGACCCTGTCATAGCATTCAGAGTCGACAAATCCTGGATCAATGAAGAAGACATAGATGATGACTCTATTAGTCTCAACAGATACAGCGATGGTTCATGGAGCAGATTGGCAACTGAGATCGTGGACTCTGACGAGGATTTCCTTTACTTTGAAGCAGAGACACCGGGCTTTTCTCCCTTTGCGATCACAGGAATAAAGATACAGGATGAAGCAAAACTGGCCGATGGGTCGGAAACTCTGTATTCCACACCGGAAAATGGCGATAACGATTCAGTACTGGAAGGAGAAGTCACGGTAAACGAGACTGAAGCAGAACGTACTTTAGATGCACTATCCGGTCCGATCAGCCTTTTGCTTATTTGCCTTGCCTGTTTGCTTATAAGGAAAAAGTGATTCATGTTTCAAAAGGACTATTATAAGAAACTGTATCAACAAATCTTTTTTTATTAATCAGTATGTATAAATATATTTAGGCCAATATCCAGACATCCCAAATAGCCAAGGATGTTGGTTCATGCATACTAAAAACACGATACTTGTAGCCATTATTCTCATATTATTACCCACTACGCTTGCAGTTTCCGGAAGTACGGATAATACAGATCTTAATGACAATAATCTCATCCTCTTAAAAGCCGCTCATATAAATACAGATACTTCAGGAGAAGAGGAATTGCAGACTGAAGAGAAGACGACCAGTAAATACTCCATCCAGTCTGCAGAAGATGTTGATAGATATTATATCGTACAATTTACCGGACCAGCCCGGGAAACATGGAGACAGAATATAACAGCCAGAGGAGCCACCATCTACAATTATGTTCCCAACAACGCTTTCATTTTCAAGATGAGCACTGATGTAAAAGCAAATGTCGAATCCCTGGATTTTGTCAAATGGGTAGGCGAATATCAACCATCATACAAGTACGAGTCAGAGCTGACAGGCGAGGAAGGGATTCTGACATCCAAAGCAGATACAGATACAGAAGAAACATACCATGTAATCCTGTTTTCTGAATCCGATTACAAGAGAATTATTTCTAATATTGAAAATCTCGGAGTCAGGATCCTTTCCGGTTCAGGAAATGTACTTCGAGTAGAAACTTCTGCCGACAAAATTCCTGAGATAGCATCCATCAGTGGTGTCAGCTGGATCGAAGAATACGTCCTACCGACTATTAACAATGATGTTGCCGCAGGAATCATCACTGTGGATACCGTCCGCAACACATACGGATTAAACGGTAGCGGACAGATCGTGGCAGTCTGTGATACCGGACTTGACACGGGAAATAAAGAGACGGTGAATGACGATTTTAGAGGAAGAGTAATAGATATTTTTGATGTGGCAGATGACGGGGATAAGCGAGACTTATATTCAGGCCATGGGACACATGTAGCTGGTTCTGTTCTGGGAAATGGAAATCTTTCAAATGGACTGTATGCAGGGATGGCGCCTGAAGCAAAATTAGTATTCCAAGCAATTGGGGAATATAGTCATGAGAAAGAAAAAGAAGTTTTAGATTTGCCAGCTAACCTGAAAGACGTTTTCTTTCAAGCCTATAACACCGATACGAGTACAAGAATACATACCAATAGCTGGGGAGGAGATTCAAGTGGTGAGTATACTACTGAATCTCAACAGGTTGATTCTTTCGTATGGGAACATCCAGACATGCTAATCGTTTTTGCTGCTGGCAATGAAGGTCCAAATAGTAACACAATTGGTTATCCGGCAACTGCAAAAAATGCGCTGACTGTAGGTGCTTCTGAAAATGACAGACCTGAAGAAGGACACTATTCAGATAACGTCAATGATGTTGCATCTTTTAGTAGTCGTGGACCTACCGCAGATGGCCGAATAAAACCAGATGTTGTTGCTCCGGGAACATTCATTGCTTCTACAAGATCGAGTGAGGCAACAACCGATACTATACATGGTAAAGCAATTAATAGCAATTATCTTTACCTGAGCGGCACAAGTATGTCAACACCAATTGTTGCAGGTTCTGCTGCTCTTATCAGACAGTACTACACCGATATAGATAACGTGTCCAATCCGAGTGCTGCACTCATAAAAGCCACATTGATTAACGGAGCATGTGATATAAATCCGGAAAGTACCGGCAGACCAGATTATTCCCAGGGATGGGGTCGCGTTGATATTGAGAACTCGATATATCCCCAGTATCCTTATGTCATTGAATATTTCGATAATCCTGAAGCATTAAATGATGACCAGGATAATGTTAGTTACAATCCTGAATGGAATATCAGTTATAATGTAGCTGAAAATTCAGACAATTTAAGGGCAACGCTTGTCTGGACAGACTATCCAGGATTTGATGCTGCAGACAACGTGCTTGTGAATAACCTGGATATGATATTAGTCACGCCAGACAACAGCGAAAAATATGGAAATCTTGGATCTGTACCTGATACTTTGAATAACGTTGAAGGTATCGAATTACAAGACCCTGCTCCTGGAACATATAACATAATAGTGAATGCAACAGCAATCCAGAAAGGACCTCAGAACTTCTCACTTGTCCTATATTACAAAGCTGATGTAAATGAATACCCTAAAAATAATAATTATACAACTAATGGCTTAACTCCTGTTTCGATTAACCTTACACATGCACATGGAATCAACCCAGATTCAATAAACATGACAATAAATGGTTTGTGTGTTAATTCCACCCCCTATCCCATAGATGGCGGATTCAATGTATCGAACCAGACTGCAGAACCATACCAGGAAGGATATTACAATGTATCCATAACTGCTCTGACAAACCAGAGCGAAGAGATAAGCTACGAATGGACATTCTACGTAAGTGTAGAAGATAATGTAATAACAATAGACGATATTGCAGAGAGTTCAGTAATACAGGAAAATACAGTCAATATCAACATCAGTGACAGTAAGTACTGTAACTTCTGGTACAACGTTGACAATGGAGAGAATTCCTCCACAGAAACAGGATTCTGGTTCAATACAACCCTCAACCTGACAGAAGGTCAGCATAACTTTACAGTCTTTGCTGAGGACATAACTGGATTCGTAAATTCAACCACTGTGAACTTCACAGTATTCAACAGTCAGCCAACAATTGATTCACCAGAGTCAGGAACTATCTACTACCTGCCAGCAGATAATTTCTCACTTAACGGAACTGCAGGAATAGCGACCAATATATCAGTATATGTCAATGGAATCATTACCAATGAGTCATGGCCTGTTTCAAACGGCATGTTCAATTTAACAAACATCCCATTGTCGAATGGAACGAATACCATCAACGTTACTTCAATTTACAATAATTCCGAGAACAACTATTTCAGTTCCAACACAACAATATATCTTAGTCTTGGAGAGACTTTCAATACTGAAGGAAATGATGAAGCCATCCTTTCTGTCCCGGGTATCAGCAATAATGTCAGTCATTCTGTCCTTAACTTCAATATCACAGGCACATCAGCAAATCCCGGAAACATCTCTGCTGCTATTGTAAGAGGAGAGGAGCCTGTGGACGGTTCGATTCTTGCAGCAAGTCCAATCGATATCAGAGTGATTAATGAGTCCGATGTTAACTATTCGTATCAGTTCGGAAGAAATGTATCCCTTACCCTCGGATATGACACCTACCTTGTAACAAATGCAGAAAAATTGATGCTTGCCTGGTACAATCCAGAGGAAGACGCTTGGATTTCCTTCAGGACTAGTAGAAATACATCTGCACACACGGTAACAGCAAATATCACCCACCTAAGCATTTATGCGCCGCTGGAAGATAATACTGCACCTGTAATCAGTGATCTTACGTACTCAAGTACCCGGTCATCAGTAACACTGACATGGAACCAATCTCAGGACACAGATCATGTGGAGATATGGAAGAACGGAGTATTCTTAAAGAACAGTTCTGCAGGACAGACCACGGATACAGGACTTTCTGAAGCCACAGACTACGATTACGGGCTCAGAGCCATAGATTTTGCAGGCAATACAGGTAACTGGTCCAATATCAGTGCTACAACGGCTGCAGTAATAACTACCACATCCAGCTCCTCCGGCGGAGGAGGCGGTGGTGGCGGAGGCGGCTCCACAGGTGAAAAATATGAAAATATCGTCTTCAAGGATGTACTCACATTATATGCCGGAAAGGACGAGGTTGTGGACTTTGATTTCAATGATGATAAGAACGACATAGATTATGTCCGCTACCTGTCACTGAAGAATGCGGGAAAAATCACTGTGACTATAGAGGTTTTAAAGAATACTTCCACATTTTCCAATAGCGTAGCCTCCGGCACAGTTTATAAGAATATAAATATCTGGGTCGGAAAAACAGGTTATGCCACAGAGGAAAACATCAGGGACCCTGTAATCGGATTCAGGGTTGACAGGGAATGGTTGCTTGAAAATGATATTGATCAGTCATCCTTAGAGCTTCAGAGATACTCAGGAGGGGTATGGAATAAGTTATCCACCGAACTGTGTGGCTCTGATGAGGAATACCTTTACTTTGAAGCAAAGACACCTGGTTTTTCACCTTTTGCCATTACAGGCATGAGTACGGAGATTCAAACAGAGAATATCGTTGACGGTACTGTCCTGATGGAAGAAGAAATCGAAACGAATGAAGATCCTCTTGCAGAGAACACATCAAGATCAGGAACGGAATCTTCAACATCTTATGCAATGTTATGGGTCTATGCCGGATTTGCAGGACTGATCCTTGCCATCGCCTATCTCCTCGTAAGAAAACAGCAAAATTAATATTATGATGCTGACCATTAAACGCTGGAGAATCAGACTTGAAAAAAGCAGTCCTTGGTATAGAGGGCACCGCATGGAATCTCAGCGTTGCTATCGTAAATGAAAAAGATGTCATATCAGAAGCCACTGATATGTACGTTCCTCCGAGCGGAGGGATTCACCCACGTGAAGCGGCACAGCATCATGCAAAGTATGCTTCACTTATGGTAAAAAAGGCCCTGGACGAAGCTCAGGAAAAGGGTATCGAAGTATCCGATATCGACGCCATCTCTTTTTCACAGGGACCCGGACTTGGTGCCTGCCTGCGTACCGTGGCAACCGCTGCAAGGATGCTTGCGATAACTCTGGATGTTCCGCTCGTTGGTGTGAATCACTGTCTGGCCCATGTCGAAGTGGGTCGCTGGAAGACACCTGCTGATGATCCCGTTACACTTTATGTCAGTGGTGCCAATTCACAGGTGCTTGCATACAGGATGGGAAAGTACCGCGTTTTTGGTGAAACCCTGGACATAGGTCTCGGAAATGCCCTGGACAAGTTTGCAAGGAGTGCCGGTCTCAGCCATCCAGGGGGTCCGAAGATCGAGCAGCTGGCCGGACAGTCAGATAACTACATACCCATGCCCTATGTTGTAAAGGGAATGGATCTTTCTTTCTCAGGACTCTCGACAGCAGCAACCGAAAGCCTGACAAAGTATCCTCTTGAGGATGTGTGTCACTCCCTGCAGGAAAATGCCTTTGCCATGGTTGTGGAGGTGACGGAGCGTGCACTTGCCCATACAGAAAAGAATGAGGTTTTGCTTGCCGGTGGTGTGGGAGCTAACGCACGTCTCAGGGAAATGCTGGACATAATGTGTGAGGACAGGGGAGCATCCTTCTATGTGCCTGAAAAGAGGTTCATGGGAGATAACGGGGCCATGATAGCGTATCTTGGACTTCTGATGTACGAAGCAGGAGACACTCTGGACATTGAAGATTCACATGTGAACCCCAATTTCAGACCTGATGCCGTGGATGTAAGCTGGCGTGAGTAAAATGATGAGGTTATAAGATGTATCTTACAAGGGGTGCCGAAGCCACTGTCAAACTGGAAAATGAATTAATTGTCAAAGAAAGAGTGCCTAAAAGGTACCGCCTCAAGGAACTTGACGAGCGAATCCGGAAGGAACGTACAAAGGCCGAGGCACGCCTGATATCCGAAGCCAGGCGTCTGGGAATTCCTACACCAATAATACATGATATTCAGAACTCGACAATTGTGATGCAGTACGTTCCGGGAACCCCACTCAAACATGTGATCGACGAAAGCCTTAGCCAGCAACTTGGGGAGCTCGTGGGCAGACTGCATACAGGAGGAATCATTCACGGAGACCTCACGACTTCAAATCTCCTGCATTACAAGGACAGGATATATATGATAGATTTCGGACTGGCTTTCATGGATCCCGGGATAGAGGCAAAAGGCGTGGACATACATGTCCTCTTCCAGACTTTTGAAAGCACACACCACGATCATGAAGCACTTACAGATGCATTCTGCAAAGGATACAGACAGACATGCGAAAATGCAGAGGAAGTTCTGGAAAGAGTAAAGGAAATAGAAAAGAGAGGAAGATATGCATAAGATAGTTTTTGTGACGGGAAATAAAGGCAAGTTCGGAGAGGTAAAGGAAATACTTGAGGCAAAAGACATCGAAGTTATCCAGAACAGGGACGGATACCCCGAGCTACAGGAAGATGACCTTGAGCCAATAGCAGCCTACGGTGCAAAATGGGCTTCTGAAAAACTGGGAATGCCGGTAATGGTAGATGATTCCGGCCTGTTCATCAAAGCACTTAATGGCTTTCCCGGACCATATTCCGCTTTTGTAGAGGAGAACCTGGGTAATAAGAAGGTTCTCAGGCTGATGGAAGATGAAAAGGACCGATCTGCGACATTTAAATCCGTCATCGGATACTGCGAACCCGGCGGCGAGCCCGAAGTGTTCACAGGAACCGTAGGGGGAAATATATCCTTTGAAGAACGCGGCACAGGTGGTTTCGGATACGATCCTATTTTCGACTATAACGGAAAGACATTCGGCGAGCTTGGAAATGAAGAAAAGAATAAGGTCTCACATCGCAGAAGAGCCCTGGATAAATTCTTTGAGTGGCTGGATTAAGACATAATGCACAGGGGAGGATTGGGTTGAAAGACAGAAGTTTCTGGAAGGACACGAACGGTATCGATACAGTTCCCCAGAAAATGATCTTTTACCTCATGATCACCGGAGTAATCCTTGTACTTGTTGCAGTTTCGTGGAACAATGTTTCTATATACCTTACTGATTCACAGATTGAAAAAGAGGTCAACAGCCTTTCGGTAGAACTGCTTTCAATACAGAAAGGATACCCGAGGGACCTGAGTGAAGTGGACGGTACCGAAGGCTCCATGTGTGTGGTACAATTATCTCTCCCTGACAGCGTGCAGTACCTGTCGCTGGGAGTGGATCCCGATCCTGACCTTGACGGAAATCTCAGTAACTCCGTCTGGAATGCTGAAAACAATACCATTATCATCCAGCATTATAATGGTGTTAAGAAGAGATTTCTGATCGGCGGTGAGAAAATTAATTTCCGCAAAGGTAGTCTTGATAAAAACGGAAACTGGAACCTGGATACCAATAATCTCTCCGAAAATAAAGGAATCGTGGTTCAGAATCCTGTTACAGGTGAATTCATATTCGAACTTGTACTATACGATAAAAAATACACCCTTTCCCATTTTTGAGTTGCCGATCCGGATTACCGATCAGTATCTCAGCAGGATATACTTTTCATTGAAGTAAGCACCAGGAGTTGTAAAGTCGAACACCACAAGAGCTCCTGCTTCCGGCCTGACCTGGAATGATACTTCGGTTCTTGGTTTGAGACCTTCGTAGTCCTCATCATCTTCTCCGAATACCTGACGGATATCCACTATGATCTCCATGATATCCCCGGTCCTCAGCACAGGCTGAGTGGCTTTGAATGCTGCCTGATCACGGGAGCGTATCGGACTGACTGAGAAGTACTCTTCTGTAGGAGTGTGTATCTCAGTGCTTGTATCCGCTGTATCGTATCTTATATTGGCAACATGCTCACCGTCTGAAAGATATATGATCAGTTGTGAAAGATCTACATCCTCACTACCCGGACCAAGGGATACTGAAATGTGCAGTTTTGTGATCTCACCGTAATCCACAATATCATCAACAACTATAGTACCGGAAGTAGTACCTGAAGTCGTATCTACCGTGAAATTATGATTGCCTTCCTGTGAAAAACGATACTCATAGAAAGAGCCAGCCTCTATGGGAACAGCAGATTGACCATCAACTGAAACATTGAAAGCTTCGGCATCAGATATCCATTCAACCATATGGCCTTTAGAAATCGATAAATTAGCAGGAGACACAGTTCCGTTTGAAACCGTTACTGTAGAATAAGCTGCACGTTCACCTTCCACACGGTCAACACGCATGTTGGAAGCTACCTCCCTGGTAGTCTCCTGACCTGTCTGAGATGCCTTCTGCTGAAGTACACCGGATGTTTTGATAAGGAGTGCTGATGCTACTGCAGCTACCAGTACCATGGATATGAAAATGATTAGGGTACCTATACCTACCTGTGCACGGCTGTCGCTGTGCATTGTCTGCTTCTGATTTGCTTTCGTGCGACTTCCCTCATCAACGTTTTAGCAATCGTGTAACAAGAGTATATAGTTTATAGTATATTAATGCTGTTATTTAACAGAAGTTGAAATTAACAGACTAATATACTGAGATACCATATCATCTCAAACGTTACACAACATAATATAACATACCTAATATTTAAATTATACCATTAATATGTTATTTCAAATATAATATGAAACATATCAGACAAAATAAGCTTTATCCAGAAGAATAGCTCTTGCCGGTGCTGCCTCGCATCCATGAAGTTTCAAAGGAAGGCAGATAAAACTATACAGACCGGACTCAGCTTCGCAAAGGTTCAGGTTTTCCACAATATTTATTCCATTCTCCAGAAAAAGTCTGTGATTTTCCAGAGACGGAGCGATATCCACGGAAAGAGTGTCAATGCCGACTGTCCTGAAACCATGATCCACTATCCAGGAACCTGCATCTGATCCCAAAAATATTGGATCCGCCGGAGAACTTCTATCCTCACTGTCACAGGAAGAACCGGTCCTTATCAGCAAAATACAGGCATCATCAGCATCACCATTAAAACTTTCCAGAGCAAGGTCCAGATCCTCAGCGGAAATGTCCGCGCTCACAAAGGACAGATCAAGAAGAAGAGCCAGACCCATCAGTGATTCAATTGGAATCTTTTCAACATGAGACCCGCCTTCAAATATATGAGCAGGGGCATCCACATGGGTCCCTGTATGAGTACCGAATGTGACCCTGGAGACAGCATATCCTTCGAAATCAACCGAGGCAACAGATTCAATCACAGTTTCCGGGTCGCCAGGATATACGGGAGTCTCAGGAGATATGCCTTCAGTGATGTCGATGATTTTCCTGTGCATTTTAAACACTTATAACAGGACTAACTTTTCAGAAAACGCAAGGAATTATCAAGTACCGCATTTGCCTGTCTTTCACTAAGTCCTGCGCCCATGGCAATCAGTTTCGCATAATCACGGGTAATGAGATTATCGGGACTATGTGCATCGGTATCCACAACAAGTGTGGCACCTGCCTCCATTCCGGTATTTGCTACATGACCGTTTGTCCTGTTATGTCCGTTACGTGCAGTGATCTCAAGGCACACATCATTTTCACGGGCATTCTCAGCTTCCTCAAGAGTGATAAATCCGGGATGTGCAAGAATGTCAACATCACTGAGTTCAACGGATGCGGCATTGGTACCAGGCATGACGGGCTCACTGATAGTTTCACCATGCACTACAATGATCTCAGCGCCAAGATCCTTTGCCTTTTTTGCCAGCGGAGCGATCTTTCTTGGTGGCACATGTGTTATTTCGACACCCACTACAACCTGTATGTCAAGCTCATCTTCCAGATATTTGGCCTTGCTGACATTTTTCAGGACATGCTCGACATTGGAGAAATCAACATGGTCGGTAATTCCGATCGCCCTGTAACCCTTTACCACAGCCCTTCTTACCAGCTCACTGGGAATCAGTTCCCCATCACTGAAAATAGAATGAGTATGCATATCTATCATGAAAACACCTTTATCCGAAATTTATACATGCCTATGCATCTAACTCTAATAAAACCATCCATGAGCTTAAAATCCGGGAGCCTTTATTTATCGGCAAGATTCATATTCCATAATTATAATCTAGCTACTATCGTATTTCTATCAGGAAGGATGAAAAATTGACAGGAATCAGAAGACTGGTGCTTGATGTACTAAAGCCTCACCATCCATCGATCGTAGAGTTCTCCCAGACACTCAGTGTAATTGACGGTGTCTATGGTGTAAACCTCAGTCTTTATGAAGTGGATCAGCAAACAGAAACTGTAAAGATAACGATCGAAGGGGACGATCTGGACTATGAGGCCATAAAAGATTCTATAGAGAATCTCGGTGCCGTGATACACAGCGTGGATGAGATCGCTGCAGGTAAGAGGCTGGTTGAGGAAGTGGAAACGCTTCAGGAAAGATAAAATCTTAAATCTGTAATCATAGTCTAGGTATTTTTGTAAGCCTTTACAAGATTGTCCATGATTCCTTCATGTTCAACAGGGAATCGATCAGAGGTGAATATCTTTAATGATTCGTGATAGGCATTTACTGCATTTTCTGAATTTACTTTCTTGTTTTCAATCTTAGAAAGTTCGAAATATGAATTGCCCAGATTATTTTGAACAGTAGCATATTCCAATGGTTGAGTATCCATGGACAGAATTGTAAGAGCTTCTTTATACGCAGTAATTGCCTTATTGATATGAAATTCCTGATCAGAAATCTTTGACAATTCCAGATAGGTGTTCCCGAGATTGTTCTGTACACCTGCATATTCAACGGGATATACATCTTTTCTGAAAACCCTTAATGACTCATTATAGTGACTTATGGCAGTCAGGAAGTATTCTGAATTATTGTGATGAACACCCATTTTCCTGTAGGCATTTCCAAGCTTGTTGTTAAGCGAAGCAAAATAAAAAGAATCACGTGCCATTGAGAAGTACTGGAGCGATTGCTCATAGGAAGCTATAGAAATTTGAATATCATTTTCCCTGTTGTTCATTCCATGTAACTTTAAATATGCATCACCCATACCATACCGGACAAGGGCAAACTCCCGGGGACAAGAATCCTGCGTAAGATAGTTTTCCGCCATTGTGTATGAAGAGATACTTTTTTGTAAATCTGTAGAATTATGAGTCTGATAAGCTATTTCTTCGTAGGTTTTACCGAGATAATAATAATTAAGACCGTATTCTTTTTGAAAATTATCAGGTGAGATTAATCCAAAAACCGAGTTATAGGTATTTACAGCCTGTTCATAATTCCCGTTTTTGCGGTGATTATCAGCTCTTTCCCATAAGCTTTCTACTTTACTTATTGTTTGCTCTGTTGTATAATAATCAAAAAGCATGGATCCAGCTACTATGAAAATCGCAAGTAACGCAATTATAACAATGTATTTGGGAAATTTCATTGGAACATATGACATTGAGCCGGATCCCCACCGTTATTATGAACGTAGTATTAACGCAGCGGTAAAAATAAGTTACTATGTCAGGCAAATCAATAATATCCAGCCGGACTAAAAAACGAAATTTCAGGAATCCACTTTACTGACAACATCCGCAAAGGCGAAATTGGGTTTTACGTCCTTAATTTTAATCCTCACACGGTCGCCAATTTCAACATTCTTGACAAAGACCACGAAGCCTTCTATAAGAACCGCTCCGTCTCCGCTTGAGCCAAGCTCATCTATCTCAACATCGAACTCATCCCCTCTGCGAACCGGGGCCGTAAGGAATTTCTTACCAACCACATAGGTCTCGGCACTCTGGGAGCGTGAAGCCTGCGGAGAGTAGGAACGTGTGAATGTGAAATTATTTCTCACTTCATCAAGGAAATCCTTGAACATATCGCCCTGGAAGACCTTTACAACGAAGTTGCCCCCGGGTTTTAATATCTTCTTGGCACATTCAAGGGCTGAGGTGGTGAGGTCTATGGATCTTGCGTGATCCAGGCTCCAGTTTCCCGAAAGGTTCGGTGCAGCGTCACATATGACAACATCGGCACCCGCCTTACCAACCATATCAAATATCTGTGCTATGGTCTTATCCGAGGTGATATCGCCTTTTATGGTTTCAACACCTTCGATGGGACTGATCTTCTTAAGATCTACACCAACTATCCTACCGCCGGAGAGCTTTTTTGCAACCTCGAGCCATCCACCGGGTGCGGCTCCAAGATCCACTACCGTGTCCCCGCGTTTGATCACATTATGTTTTTCATTGATCTGGAAAAGCTTGTAAGCAGCCCTGGATCGAAAACCCTCGTCCTTGGCTCTCCAGTAATAAGTATCCCGTCTGTCTCTTGCCATAAGAATCTGCTACCTGATTAAATCCAACTATCAAATAACTTATGCCGATTTCAGGGATTCTATTCTCTCACTGAGAGTACTTATCTCCGACTCAAGATCAGACATATCGTCCTGAAGCCAGAAACTATAATCATAATACTGGTTCAGAATGTCACTGTACCACTCTTCAAGTCCCTCAAGGTCTTCGAAGCAGGCCTTTCCCTGCTCCAGAGAATCGATCTTACTTTCAAGGTTCTTTATTCTTTTATGGAGGTTGCTATGAAATCTGTCTGCTGCCTTACTAAGGTCCACTTCCCTTTCAGACATCTGCAGTATATCAATCACTTCGCTCAATTCGAAAGGCACTTCAGGAAAAGCATTCGGACCGGGAATATAGTATGAATGCTCATCTTCTTCAAGTCCTGCAACTTCCTCCCAGGAAACAACGGCTACAAGATGCCCCTTTTCAGCTTCATCACACATATCCCTTATAGAAGACTCGGATAGCGTAACATCATCCCTTAGAAGAGAGAGTTCCTTTGATATGGAATATAATTCTTCGATATTCAGGGCACCTAACGCGTCGATAATTCCACAGAGCTCTTCTTTATTTTTCATCCTAATTCAACCTGTTAAATCCTGTATCTGCGATAGATCAGCAATTGTTTCATCAGATCGGGGATATTGTGCTTCTCGACACGGATATCCGACGAAGAGAAGACCCGCTCAATATCCAGAGCCAAGTCAGAGGTCATTTCTTCTGCGAGCTGGCGATCACCTGCTATGACAAAATAGTCCGCTGAATCTCCATATTCATCGATCAGGTCCCTGAGAGCCGGCTTCACCTTGTCGATATGGTGTGCTATATCCTCATCCCTGAGACGTTCAAACCTTCTCTGACTGAATCCTCCTTTAGCATGTTTTGCCTTGACACTGCTTTTTACCAGCTGAAAAGAATCAAGATTCTCCGAATCATGAGAATATCCAATCAATGATTCCCCCGCATGTGCTACCAAAAACAGGATGCTGGCTCTGGTCCTTAGCAGTTTGAGTACAGGAGCGGTGTCAAAAGTATTTCCTGTGCTCCAGCAGGATCGTTTTAAAGGCAAAGGAGGCACAATTAATTCAGTGATCATGAAATCCGGAGAATAGAAAAGCACAAGACCGGTGGGTGAATCCACTTTATCCACCATTGCAATGGTTTCACTGTCCAGCACTTTCAGAGCATCATCATGATACTCTAAATTTTCCATCTTTGAACCTGCAGCAATATACACAGTAACCAGAGAATCTGCAGGATCTTTTACGGATGAGAGTGCCAGAAGGAATTCTTCTGTCCTTTGTTTACTGAACCGGTCAGTACGACTGAAATATAGTTCTCCCGACGTGTCCTTTCTTGCCTTTTCAAGTTCATGTTCGAGAGTTTGTAGTCTTACCTCAGCTGCTTTGAGCTTCTCCTCAGCTTCCTGTTTTGCAGCAACCGCCTTCTTTTCCGATACAGCACTTTTTTCATACCTTTTATTGGCGGTATTTACATCCAGTTCAAGTTCGAAGAGATGCGACTGAAGCTTACTGATCTCTTTTTCCAGCTCTTCTTTACCGGAGTATTTTCTGAAGATGTAGTTGATATTGTCAAAGACTCCTTCTTTTTCAGACATCTAAATGCAATAGAGATGTCCTGTATAAAAAATCTGTCTATTGTCGAATGCCGGATAACGCTGCTTTGCGGCGATTAAAAAGAATAATGAAATAAAAAAATGAAAAATATCAGGCATCCATCGCAAGACGGAAGCCTATGGTAGAATCACCGTCACGGGGATCCTGTCTTTTTCTGTATGCTGACTCCAGTGCATTTGCATTGCTAGAATAGCCACCGCCTCTGGCAATCCTTAAGGATCCGGCCCCTTTATCGACTGCACTGCCATCTTCCTGTGCATCTGAATAACTGTCCAACCAGCTATCCTGTACCAGCTCCCATACATTGCCATGAACATCGTAAAGGCCCCAGGGATTAGGGAGTTTTTGACCTACCTCATGTGTTTTATCGTAGGAATTTTCCTGATACCATGCGTAGTCACCGAGGAAAGGACCTTCTTCGTCATCAACCTCCCCGAAGGAATAAAGAGTGCTTGTCCCTGCCTTTGCAGCATATTCCCATTCGGCCTCGGTCGGAAGCCTGTACTTTGTAGTATCTTCCATCTCATTGAGTTTGTCGATGAATTCCTGTACCTGATTCCATGATATACTTTCAACAGGCAAATCATCGCCCTTGAACTCGGAAGGATTATTTTCCATCACTTCTTCCCACTGTGCCTGGGTTACTTCATAGGTTCCGATATAGAATGCATCGTTGAACCTTACTTCATGAATGGGTTGAGAGTATGCATACTTTGATGTACCCATGTCAAAACTTCCGGCTTCTATTTTCTGAAATTCCATTCCGATAGAGTTGGTAAACTCATCACCGGAATCGCCGCTTGCTGCCGAGCTGCTTACTGTGCTACCGCTGCCACTATCATCGGAAGCGCATCCTGCAACTGATATAGCCACAAGGAGCACTGCCAGGATCGTTATTAGTTTTTTTCTGCCAATCCGCATAATACCACTTGATTCATTTTTTCAGACATTATGATATTAATAGATGTCTATTTTGTTGCATGGCGACAGTAGTTACTTATGCATTATTTTCATATAACCATAAGGCAGTGTACAGTTTTAATTCAAAATAAATATATAAATAATAACATCATTCAGACTGGTTTGTGGTTAGAAGATGAAAAGAATAAGAGTACTACTTATAAGCATATTACTTATAGCAAGCACAGGACTGGGTTGCGTCGGCTTGTCTGAAGAAGCATCTCCTGAATCAGGCGATATTACAATAGGTGCATTATTGCCACTTACCGGCAATCTCGAGTCAATAGGGCAGGCAAGCCAGACTGCGCTTGAAGAATCGCAAGAGGATGTAAACGGTTATTTTTCAGGACTTGGCTCCGAAAAAAATGTGGAAATTGTCGTGAAAGATACTGAGAGCGATCCGGAAACCGCACTGGAGAAGCTCAGGGAACTTGACGAGATGGGAATAAAGATCGTTATCGGACCTCAGGCAAGTGAGGAAGCTGAAGCTGTTCTTGAATACGCAACTGAGAATGGTATCGTACTTATCAGCACTGCATCAACGGCTCCCTCTTTAGCAATCCCCGATGATAATCTGTACAGGTTTGTTCCTGATGACACAAACCAGGGCGCAGTACTGGCCACACTCATGGGAGAAGACAATGTTACCGCGGTTGTACCTGTATACAGGGATGACGTATGGGGAAGCGGATTAACTGATGAAGTGAAAAAGAACTTTGAAGATCGTAATGGCACATTCCTCGAAGGTGTGGTCTACGATGCAGATAATGAGAATCTCTCCACAGAGATAGAAAAGCTAAATGATGAGGTTACGTCAGCCACTACAGAATACGGAAATGAAAATGTAGCCGTGTTCCTTGCCTCATACAGTGAAGCAACTGAGATTTTCTCCCTTGCACAGGACTATTCTGCACTCTCTGATATCAAATGGTATGGCAGTGACGGCATAGCACTGAACGAGGAGCTCATAAGGGACAATGATTCTGCCGCATTTGCTGCTGAAGCGAATATTATGACACCGATATACGGATATGAGGAAGAGAATGACAGGTACATGGCCATCGAATCAAGAGTGGAGGAAAAACTGGGAAGACTTCCTGAAACATATGCACTGGCCGCATATGATGCACTCTGGATAGCTACATTCGTAGATCTTGATTCTGTACCGGAAAGCGATGAAAGTATCAGGCTGGCAATGAACACCCTGACTGACACATACTTCGGAGTCACCGGCTGGACAAAACTCGATGAGAACGGTGACAGGGAAAACTGGGACTATGACATCTGGACAATTTCCGAAACGGATTCTGGCCATCAGTGGGAACGTGCCGCAAGATACCAGGTCGATCCGGGAGAAGAAGGAAAATTGATATTTGTTGAGTGAATGGTGGTGCCTTGCACCACTATCTTTTATTTTTCTATTGATTTTGCTACCTGTTTTCAATTATAAGCCGAACATATCCAGAGGGATTGGTATCGATTGAATTAAAAGATACACAGATTAGAAATTACCCAACCTTCTTAAATACTAAAAAGCCACTTACCACAAATATATCGGACTTAAAGGAAGAAAAACTAATGGACTTAGAACCACTGAAAAAACTAGACAATTTAAGAAGTGTTTCTTTCGAAGGCTGCAATTGCTTTATACATGAAGATCATCGGTGGGTTTTACCAGTTATCCATGATGCCCAGGTAAAAGAAATACTTCCAAAGCCCTGTACAATAATTATATTTGATGCACATCATGACGCTTCAGATCCAATTTGTCCTGAAGATATTCGTGAGTTAAGAAAATCTGGTTTTGACACTTCTGATTTAATTGATTTATGCAAAAACAAGTTGAAAAAGATGGATGACGATTGGTTAAAAGCAGGAATGGAACTGGGACTTATTGATGATGTAGTCATATTTGGAGTTGATAACTATTTTGATAAAGAAAAACTTCGAGAATATGAAGATCATTGTGGAGTTAAACACAGAATCGAAATGATACAGTCCATAATTAGTGAATTAAGTGATAATCAAGGAGATCTGAATGATTTAGCTAGAAGTAAAGAGCTTTGCGGGTTATGGGATATTTTAGGTTGGGAATATAGTCCCGAACATGGGTTCATGTTTTCAGACGATAAAAAAAGTATTCTTTTAGATATTGATCTTGACTGCTTTGCTGTCTTTTGGAGAGAATACCATTTTCCATGGCCACATGAAGTCTTTGAAAATGAATTTTTCAGACCTAGCCAGCATTCAACAACGTCTGGATGGAATGCTGCAAAATTTTTGGAGGAATTTATTAGTCGAGCTGCTTTAATAACTATTGCTGAGGAGCCTGATTTTTGTGGTGGAATCGAAAAATCAAATATTATTTTTGATCGTGTCAATAAATATCTATTTCAAAAAAGACTTTCAATTGAAGCTGAATAACAAAAATAATGAATATTATTGACAATTCTATCAAAATTAATATGGCTTGAATAAATGATAGAAATAGACAATGCTACATATAAAAGTAATAATGTGGATCCAAGTACTCCATATTTTGTGCTTCAGTTTCTCCCATTACTTTACCCACTTTTCGCGAAACTGAAATAGTAACTGGCATTTTAGAATATACAAATGTATTATTCCAGTCAAGCTTAGTTAGTGATATTATTTCCTGACAAACCTGTAATAAAGAGGTATCTAGATTGAAAGGTTTAATTTTAAGAGCGCTAGGGATTGAAAAACCGGGATAGGTACCTAGTGATGGAACAAAACCTGTTGTGAACAAAAATCCGATAGACTCATCTTTCAGTGACAAAAAAGTTCCTCGTAAAACAGGATAAGATGTTTGAGTGAATAACTTTAAATTTGAATTTAAAATAGTTATGAAATCTCTTAACTCAACATTGTTTGTGGCATCTTTGAATCCTTCTAGTTCATCATCCCAGAAGTTGGAACTCTTGTGAACTACAATTCTTGAAGGATAATTTTTTCTTATTGATTTATAATGTTCTAAAACATAAGTTATTAGATTATAAGCATCATTTTTAGAAAGATGAGGACTATTAGGATATTCTTTGTTTATCCAACTGAAAGATTCACCTCTCAACACAAAACTTTCTCCTGTATCTAAGAAAATTTGCGCTAGACTTGCCCTTCTTGTCTCTTCTCCTTTTTCTTTGAAGAAGGAAATACCTACATAACAAGTATTTTCCTCTAAATGTGTTAGTTTCCAAGGGTGACCTCTTTGGCATTTGTATAGCATTCCTACAACAATATTCCAAGCGACTAAACATCTCTCTTGGGTTCCTTTAAGCAAGAGCGTTTCATATCTTATTACCTGTGTAGGGATTTTCAATTGCATCCCAACTAGTTTAATTCGACTATGAAAATCATCGACTCCGACTTTTATAGTAGGTTTATTTGTACCAGAACATTCGCATATTTCATAGAATTGTTGAGGTATACTTATTAAAATAATATCAGGAGGAGTTTCCTTTTCATAAATTATTTTTAATTTCCATTTTATAATATCCAAAGCTTTCTTCGACGAAAATCTTGCATTTTTTATTTCATGAAAATCATGCATATCGATAACAGATTCCCACTCTGGATTAAATACAAATTTAAAACCCAAGTTTGAACTGGAATCTAACCCTGGAAAAGGGATTTTCCATGGTTTAATCTCACCTGAGGGAGAGATTTTATTTTGGAACGATTTGAATAATTGTTTTGTTAAGGCAATTGATTTCGATGAACCAATTATACCAACTTTGAATTCCCTCAAATCTTGAATCTGTAAACCCGAAAAACGTGGCCCATATTTAATTAATCCAATACAAGGATTTAATGAAGTGCCACCGTTTTTGAAAAGTAAATGTGGTTCTTGGATATAATCAACGTGAAAGTCATCCACAGTTATTCCTCATAGTCGGTTATTTGAGAATAGAAATTATCCTCATAATCAAAATTTTCATTAAATACTTCTCCAATTTGTGCTTTGCAGTCTATTTCAAATAACATTTCTTTAAAAGAAAACTGATTCTTTGAAAAATGATCAAAGTTAAATAAATTTGATTGCGAATGCTTAGTCCACTCTGGAAGACCAATAGCCTTCAATAAAAAGAATAATTTACTTTTTTCATTATCGTTAAATGCTTTAATTGGAGCAAACTTATAATTCAATTTCTTTGCATTTTCACCTTTAATTAGTCGCTTCCCATTAGTACTAAACAATCTAAAGTTGTCAAATATAGCGTAAAACTTGCCATTTAGTTCTATAACATCAAATTTAATACTTCGATGAGATACAAAATTAACTGAACCATCAGCCCTTCTATATACTTTTGATAGATATCTTAATTTTTCATCTTTGACTTTTACCTTTATTTCATCTTGATTTAAATTTCTATGAGGATTATACAGAGCCTTTCGTTTTCGATCATAATAAAAACCCTTTTGGAATGCACTTAAGATAATTTGACTTCTAATTAACTGAGAAACAAGCTTATTCTCCTGTACTATATCAATATTTGAAAACTTAAAACTGCCATATGAATTTACTTCACAATATTCTGACAATACATCCTCAGGAATTTCTTCAACTGAGTACAATATACCATTGTACTGTACAAAACTATCGGCAAATGGTTGTTTCCAAAAGTCAGTAGTTCTCTAATTTTACCTTCATCTTGTTCCTTCTACTATTGAATTACCTTAAACATTGCACTACTAACTGGATTCTTAACTTTCTCCTAAGCCATTCTTCAACAAACAGAATAAACCTGGCAAATCTAAACTTATCCTCATCAATGGTTATTGGACCCGGTTTTACTATTGTGAAATGTTTTTTCTGGAGACAGAGCCATGCATTTCTCAGCAGGAACGATATTAGTGTAAAGAAGTATCTGAAAGTTACATCTTTTGTTGATGTTCTTGGTTTAACGATATTTCTCATCCTATATGATGACTCGATAGCAAACCGTCTTCTGTAGACGTTACTAACCTTCCTTTGAGACCATTTAATTCCATAAACAACAAAAGCAAGGTTTTCACACCCATATTTGCCTCTTTTACCTTTCAGATACTTGACATCAATTACAATATCCAGATGAACTTCTTTCTTTTGAGCATTCTTCATTACATATTCAGCAGACCTTGCTTTTCTCCCTTTAAGCAGTTGCTTGATTGCTTTTCCTCTTCTTACGACTGGTGTAATGTGAGGGATATCTTTGTTCTGTAAGAACTCAAACACATCAACTGAATAGAACTCTCGATCCAGACAAAGCACCTTGATATTGAAATCCAGTTCATCGATAAGATCTATGAAATAAGTGAGGTAATCAACCTTTGTTTTATTCCTTTCAACAGGAATAACTGCAAGAGTATATCTCTCGTTCTTGTTTATGATAGAGAGTGATACATATGAATAAAAAGAGTTAGTGGATTTCTTGGCCTGACTACGTATCACGTAGTCTTCATTGGATGAATCAACTTTTCCATAATATGGATCATTTGTAAAATCGATAGCAAACTCATACTTTTTCTCTGGTTTTAGAGTACTGACAGAACTTTGAAGAAGAATGCTTTGATTTGCCTGAACAAGCTCTTCAAGACTTAGTTTCCTGAGATGGTACCGTAAAGATGTCTCGCAGGGAATCTCTTGATAGTGTTTTGACGCAGAATGAACTGAACTTTTATCCACTGCCATACATATGGCAGTGTTAAATAGATCTTTAGAGCTAAGTTGACCGTTTATCTTGATATCGATATTATCTATAAGTGGTTTCAGAACAGCATCAATACATTGTTTTGGTCTTAATTCAAGTTTAGAATTGGTTCGTGAATTGGATGCTAGAAATGACATATGGCGGCGTTCCCGCCGCATATAAAGCTATCGGGAAGTATAATTCGGTGGCCTATTCAAAATTAGCGAAGTACTGACATTCTAAAAACGTCAAAAGCTGTAAAAACAAATGATAGATTCTTTATTCGCCATAGAAGTATAACCCGCACAATGGAGTATGATGAAATAAAGTATTTCCATTCATCAGAAACAAAAATTAATCAGGATATTCCAGAAGAAATGGATATTATAACTGTTCTCAACTACGGAAATAATAAAAATATTATAATAGATTCTGGAAAATCAATCCTTACATTGAATCAAGAGTTAAAAAATTTTCCGGAGTGCACAATTTATGCAAAGAATTATAATCGGTTTTACGACAAATGTTTCAATCTCAATGCATTTTTTCTCTAATCAGTGCTTCTTAAAACATATAATATATAAATATATTTCTCTAAAATTCCTGTATTTACGGAGTGCATATAAAAAACTAAATGGCATATAGTTTCAACTTAACTAAATTATTTTGCAACCGTATCTCAGGTTGTAAGCTAAAATATACTGGCATTGTAGTGTCTTAACGAATCCAAAAAGGTATTGTTAATCAACCATAGCTAATTCTTTATTCCTATACTTCATTAACAGAAGAACAGAGTATTTTAGCATTTCAAGACTTTTGGTATAACACTTTGTTTTTCTCCTCAGTCTTGCCAGAAAGTGTCTGAATATACTGTTATATCCTTCTACTGTATATGTTTCTGCCTTTGAGGTTGTATGAATGTTCTCAGGAAGGAATTCTGAATATGCTCTCCAGCTATCGGTCATTACTTCTCCGATCTGCTTTTTCTCTAGTTTTCTCCAGAGCTCTTTTCCAGTTTTGGTTCCTCTGTTCCCAAAAGAGCAGTTGATGAATCTTTTCCCAGTTCTATCAACAGCAATCCAGATCCAGCAGTAATTTTTTTTTGGTTGATGTAAGTATGCATTTCATCTAAGTCAACAACACCTATCTCGTTTTCGCTTTTTAGATCCTCTAACTCCTGTCCAAATTTCTTTATCCATTTTTGGACAGAAACATGACTAACTCCTAAATAACGTCCGATTGAACGAAATCCCAATCCTTCAAGATATAGCTGCAAGGCTTGTCTTTTGACCGATCGGGGAAAAGCAGTTGATTTAAGTTCGACTGTATAATTATATCCACAATCATGACATTTATAACGTTGACGTCCATTGATTATACCATTCTTTTTGTTACTGAAACTATTGCACTTTGGACAATCCATGATTAAACATACGTTGTCATAGTATATAACTATATATGGTTACCAATACCACTTGTTTTTTTTTAATTTATTGAGTAAACTTAAAATCTCCTGCCTGCTGTCAAAAAAAAGGATACGTAGAAAATTATTCGCCAACTCTTTTTTGGGCGGACTGTTCATCCGCCACAGAACCCTATAATGACCATGATACTGTCTCCGTCCTCAAGTACATGTTCGAACTCTGTCGATTTTTGTTTCCGTAAGGAAAGTTCCGTTAATATAAGCCTGGGTCCTCTCATCCTTTGGATTTTCTAATACTTCATCAGCCTGACCATGCTCGATTATTTCTCCGAGATAAAGATGAATTACATAGTCGGCAAGCCTCATTGCCTGGTGGATATTGTGCGTGACTATTACAATGGTATAGTCATTCTTCAATTTCAGAAGCTGCTGCTCGATATACTGTGATGATACGGGGTCAAGGGCGGATGTAGGCTCGTCGCAGAGAATGATCTCCGGTTCAACTGCAAGTCCTCTTGCAAGGCATAGTCTCTGTTGCTGACCTATTGATAACTGCGATGCCGGAGATTTTAGTCTGTCTTTGACTTCTTCCCACAAACCGGCAAGCTTGAGATATTTCTCAACAACAATATCAAGATCACGTTTCTTTTTCATGCCATGAATTTTTGGACCGTATGCGATGTTCTCGTAAATAGACATTGGAAGCGGGGTGGGCTTCTGAGCAAGTAATCCCATTTTCTTCCTGATGTTTACAACATCTGTTTTCCTGTCAAAGATGTCTTCGTCGTCTATCAGGATCTTCCCTGAATAGGTAACCTCATCTGTAAGGTCAATGAGTCTGTTCATGCACTTGAGCAACGTGGATTTACCGCAGCCAGAAGGGCCTATTATAGCAGTGATCTGATTTTTCGGTATTTCCACGGATATATTCTTTAACGCATGTTTTTTGCTGTAAAATACTTTTACATTATCGATTTTAATATGGGTTTCGGACATTTCATACACCTATTTTATGATGTATCTCGCATATTTTCTTGAAAGAATCCTTGCAGTTATGTTGATGACTAAAATTATTATCAAGAGAATTATAGCCGATGCATATGCTTTCTGCTGAATCTGCGGCAGGGGCGTCCCTAGCTGGAAAAATATAGCAAGTGGGAGAGATGCTGTGGCATCAAAAAGAGAAGTGGGAATGCGATCAGTATATCCTGCTGTGAAAAGTACGGATGCGGCATCCCCTATTCCTCTTCCAAAAGCTATCAACACTCCGGTCATAAGACCGGGAAGAGCCTGTTTTGCAACAACTCTCTGTACGGTCTCAAGTCTTGTTGCTCCAAGGGAAAATGATGCTTCTTTAAGTTCATAGGGAACTGTTTTTATGACCTCTTCCATTGATCTCGTCATGATAGGGAGTTCCAGAAGTGTGAGAACTATTATTCCCCCAAGCAGGGATGCTCTCATGTGAAAAAGCATCAAAATTGTGAACCCAAATGCCCCGTACACAATGGAAGGGGTGCCCCAAAGAATATCAAGTGAGAGGCGTGTCAGGTTTGATAGTTTTGTTCCTCCAGAATATTCTTTCTGGAGATAGAAAGCAATCCCGATGCTCAGGAAAAACGCCAGTATAGTACTAGCCGATGCAAGATACAGCGAACCTATGATGGCATTCAGGATACCTCCTCCTTTTCCTAAGTAATAACCGCCTTCTGCTGTCTTTGTGAGCATATCAAGGCTCAGAGCAGGTAAGCCTTTCCAGAGTATTATCCCGATCACTGTAAGGAGGCTGCTCACTACTATTGCAAGAGACAGTATCATCAATACACGAAAAATCAATTCCTCAATCCTTCGAATCTCCATCTAAATAACACCCTTTTCTATTTTAATAAGTACCATCCTTGCAAAGATATTGAATACCAATACAACGATAAAAAGCATCAATGCCGCAAGCAGTATCGCTGAATCGTAGAGAGGGACAGACATCATTTCACCGAAAGTATTTGCGATAAGAGCGGGAAGGGGATAAGCCGGATCAAAAATTGATGAAGGTACTCTGGATACGTTTCCTACAACCATAAGCACAGCCATTGTCTCACCAAACGCTCTTGAAAAACCAAGAACTATTGCCGCAAATATCCCGGGTTTTGCCTTCCTCAGAACTACATATTTGATGGTCTGCCACTTTGTAGCACCGACGGATAGGGAAACTTCTCTCAAATCCTGGGGAACGCTTCTTATAACTTCATTTGTAACCGAAATAATTATTGGGAATACCATAATCGAAAGCACAATTCCTCCTGCAAGGACACTGTACCCTCCTACGGTTTCCACGTCAAGGGCAGGAGCAAGGGTATTTTTAATGAAAGGTACTACTGCGAGCACACCCCAGAGACCGTATACAACCGAAGGGATTCCTGCAAGCAGATCAATCAGAGGATTGACAGCAGTCCTCAGACCTTTATCTGCATATTCTGAAAGGTATATTGAGCTTAACAGGCTTACAGGTACTGCAATTGCAAGAGCAAGTACTGTAACCCACAGTGTCCCCAGGATAAACGGAAAGAAACCAAACTTTCCTGAATAAGGGCTCCATTCTTTTGAGAACAGGAGATCGTAGATAGGTACTGTCGATAATATGGGACTTGCTCTGTAATAAAGGCTAGTAAGCATGAAAAAGAACAGCAGGCAGGCAAATGCTGTCATTGCGAGCATCATCCTGCTTGAAATACTGTCCTTGAGTCTTCTGATGTTCATAGTAATTTCTGCTCTTTCTTACATCCAGTGGGTTTTTCTTGTTTGTTCATGCCGGTTAATCGACTTTTTCTATTCCCTCGTTTATCTGATCCTGTGGAAGAACGATGTACCCTGATTCAGAAATGAACTTCTGTCCGTCAGTGAGTGTCCATTTGATGAAATCATCCACAATACCGGTTGGTTTGCCTTTTGTTACGAGGTTCAGATCTCTTGCAGGCGGTGAAGGAAACTGGTCATTCCCGATAGCTTCTACTAGCTCATCCAGTGTTCCGTAGAAGTCCTCATCAGTATCGATCTTGCCGTTCCCATTCAGATCAAGAGGTATTATCTCGATACCTTCTACAGGTTTTCGTGTGTTTGGATCATATGCAAAGTTAATGTTGTTATAACCGATTCCCAATTTGTCCTGCCTAACAGCTTCGGCAAGTCCCGGATCACCATTCACACCAACACCCTTAAGGTCTTCCTGCTTATAGTTGCCCAAGTATTTTGCCCATGTTGCAGGTGCACCTGCGGCATCCGAGCGAGTGTATACGTTGATCTTGTCATTGTTGCCCGTATCCCCTGTCGCCTGTCCCCATGTTTTTATGGTACCATTGATGTATATTTGCTCAAACACATCTCTTTTTAGTCCATTTTCCTTAAGTTGTGTAACTGCAGGATTATTACTATTGACTGTTGGCACAACGGCATCTTTTGTTATTGCTATCCAGTATGCACCTTTTTCCTCTTCTTCAGGTGTAATTTCTCTTGAGACCATGCCGATATCCACAAGCCCTCCCAGAGTATCAGCCATACCTTTGCCCGCTCCTCCGGCGCTGATGTCAAACTTCACTTTCGGATGCAGTTTTTGGTATTCCTCTCCCCATTTGAGCATCATAGGATACAGAGCAAAAGCACCTGAGATACGTATTGTACCTTCAGGTTCTTCCGCTGCTGGTGTCTGTGTATCGCTCGAAGATGTAATCTGGGTTTCGGATTCAGACCTGTCAACGCATCCGGATAACAATGCTACAATGAAAACCGTAAGTATAACAGTTATGAGAATTTTTCTATTCATTAATTCACCTCGAATTGTTTAACTTTTTGTTGGCCGTTTACAACAAATCAGGCTACGAATAAACCGGGACGTATAAATTTGTAACGAAATGGGTAATAATTGGCAGCGTAACTATAGTCTTTAACTCAACAAATCACACTTTTAATTTGTTCATTCAGTAGTTCTCTAATTTTACCTCCATCTTGTTCCTGCCACTATTGAATTACCTTAAACACTGTATTACTAACTGAATTCTTAACTTTCTCCTAAGCCACTCTTCAACAAACAGAATAAATCTTGCAAACCTGAACTTGTCCTCATCAATGGTTAGAGGACCTGTTTTTACTATTGTGAAATGTTTTTTCTGGAGACAGAGCCATGCATTTCTCAGCAGGAACGATATTAGTGTAAAGAAGTATCTGAAAGTTACATCTTTTGTTGATGTTCTTGGTTTAACGATATTTCTCATCCTATATGATGACTCGATAGCAAACCGTCTTCTGTAGACGTTACTAACCTTCCTTTGAGACCATTTAATTCCATAAACAACAAAAGCAAGGTTTTCACACCCATATTTGCCTCTTTTACCTTTCAGATACTTGACATCAATTACAATATCCAGATGAACTTCTTTCTTTTGAGCATTCTTCATTACATATTCAGCAGACCTTGCTTTTCTCCCTTTAAGCAGTTGCTTGATTGCTTTTCCTCTTCTTACGACTGGTGTAATGTGAGGGATATCTTTGTTCTGTAAGAACTCAAACACATCAACTGAATAGAACTCTCGATCCAGACAAAGCACCTTGATATTGAAATCCAGTTCATCGATAAGATCTATGAAATAAGTGAGGTAATCAACCTTTGTTTTATTCCTTTCAACAGGAATAACTGCAAGAGTATATCTCTCGTTCTTGTTTATGATAGAGAGTGATACATATGAATAAAAAGAGTTAGTGGATTTCTTGGCCTGACTACGTATCACGTAGTCTTCATTGGATGAATCAACTTTTCCATAATATGGATCATTTGTAAAATCGATAGCAAACTCATACTTTTTCTCTGGTTTTAGAGTACTGACAGAACTTTGAAGAAGAATGCTTTGATTTGCCTGAACAAGCTCTTCAAGACTTAGTTTCCTGAGATGGTACCGTAAAGATGTCTCGCAGGGAATCTCTTGATAGTGTTTTGACGCAGAATGAACTGAACTTTTATCCACTGCCATACATATGGCAGTGTTAAATAGATCTTTAGAGCTAAGTTGACCGTTTATCTTGATATCGATATTATCTATAAGTGGTTTCAGAACAGCATCAATACATTGTTTTGGTCTTAATTCAAGTTTAGAATTGGTTCGTGAATTGGATGCTAGAAATGACATATGGCGGCGTTCCCGCCGCATATAAAGCTATCGGGAAGTATAATTCGGTGGCCTATTCAAAATTAGCGAAGTACTGAAAGTTGTTAAATTTACTTTTAGCCTTCAATTTAGCTTTAAATAAAAATTGAGGGTAAGAATCAACTAAAAATATATTGCTATCCAATTTCTCAGTTTCATATACAATTTTTTCAGTATCATCGAGATAATCTGCTTTAGAATCGTAAATATTATCAGCTTTTATTTGCTCAATCGTCTGCAACAGTTTAATGTAACTAGTTTTCCAAACATCGGTAGAATTCACAAATGAACAAAATTTTTCAAAATTTAAACTTTGTTCTTTTAATGTACCACAAACTTTAGTATAAAATGATTTTAACTCTGTTTCAGATTGTTTCGTTAATTCAAATATTTGTTTCCATTTGCGTGCATTAGATACATCTGCAGCGAAAATAATTAAATTAAATTCCTCTTTTGAATATAATAAACAGTACTTTCCGTATTCTACCAAAAAATTTAAATCAGTCAAGCTTAATTTTGTATCTTTTATTTCAACTACGGTTTTTTTATTACCATCGACTTTTGGATTCCTAAAAATCTTATCTTGAAAAACGCCTTCAATATTTGAATCATACTCTAAGAAATAACCCTTTAGACCTAACAACTCAATTACTTTTTTTCCATATTCCTCACTTTTTTGAGTTGTTGCTTCCCTTTCCCCTTCTAAATTGATAAAAGCCATATAATCATCTTGACTTAGGAAATAATGAAATATTTGAATACAATATCAGTTTAATTCCTTAAATAAGTTAAGAATTTTAAGGATAGAAAGGATAAGTGATTTCAAATGCATAATTCAAATTACTACCCAACCCCCTTAAATACTAAAAATCCACTTATTTAATCAAAATAAGGACATAATATGCCTCAAAATCCAAATGAACACCCCACCCTCTGGATAAAATCCAGCAAATCCCGGTCACTCCAGGGAAAGACCATCGTGCTTGCAGTCACAGGCAGCATAGCTGCTGTCAGGGCAGTGGAGCTTGCACGGGAACTTATCCGAAGGGGTGCTGATGTACATGCTGTTATGAGCGAGGCAGCCACCTGGATAATCAACCCCATGGCCCTGCACTATGCCACGGGTAACGAGGTTATCACCTCAATCACCGGGAAGGTGGAGCATGTGGAATTCTTTGGGGATCAGGGCAGGGCGGACCTTCTGCTTATCGCACCTTCTACAGCAAATACCATAGGGAAAATAGCTGCAGGTATAGACGATACACCTGTGACAACCTTTGCTACAACTGCTATAGGGGCAGGAAAGCCTGTGATGGTGGTGCCTGCAATGCATGAAGACATGTACAATCATCCCGCCGTTGTGGAGAATATAGAGAAAATCAAGGAATGGGGCATCCTTTCTGTCGGCCCCAGGGTTGAGGAAGGGATTGCCAAGATAGCAGGCAATGACGAGATTGTGCTAGAGGTCGAACGCCGGACAGACAACAAAAGCCTGGAAGGGAAAAAGATACTCATTACAAGCGGTTCCACTGCCGAAGCCGTTGATCCGATACGTATACTCACTAACAGGGCATCGGGAAAAACCGGAATCGAACTGGCACTGGAAGCCTACCGCAGAGGAGCAGAGGTAACCATTACACACAGGGAAAGGCTTGGAATAAGCGGAATTAATGAGATCCATGCAGAAAGCGCAGAGCAGATGACAAATGCTGTGCTTGAGGAGCTCGGAAGAGGTTATGATTTACTAATAAGTGCGGCTGCAATTGCCGATTATACAGTTGACCCGGCTCAGACCAAGATCAAGTCAGGAGATGATCTTACATTATCCTTTAAACCCACACGCAAGCTCATCAAAGAGGCAAGAGCCGCATATCCTGAAGTGAAAATCGTTGGATTCAAGGCTGAAACCGGCATTGGTAAAGAGGAACTTTTCAGGCGTGCACAGGCTACACTGGAAAACTCGGGGCTTGACATTATCGTTGCTAATGATGTCAGTTCCGGAGGAATGGGAACGGATGAGAACAGTGTACACATAATCCGACCGGGCAGGAAAGATCAGCCCAGTATCAGCGGTTCTAAATCAGCGATTGCTGCTGCCCTCATAGATGAGATCACTATAATACTTTCTTCAGGGGAAGAAAACTAATGCCAGCGGACAGGATCAGTGCAAAGGCTTTTGCACCGGCTCATATTACCGGATTTTTTGAAGTGCATGATAGTACTGACCCCTTAAGAAAATGCTCTACAGGTTGCGGAATAGTACTTAATGAAGGTATTGAGACCACCGTAAGTTGCGGAGAGGGGATTGAAAAAACAACCGTACTGCTTGACGGTGTAGAAGTAAAGGGAAGTACGATCCGTACTGTTGTTGAAAGTTTAACTGACAGACCTGTGAAAGTAGAATGTAAAGCATACATACCCATTGAATCAGGCCTTGGCGCATCGGGTGCAGGCGCCCTCGGAACGGCATATGCACTCAATTGCGCACTTGAGCTGAACCTCACAGCCAGTAAACTGAACCAGATAGCACATGTTGCGGAAGTTAAGAACAGCAGCGGGCTTGGGGACGTGGCTGCCCAGTCACTTGGAGGAGTGGTGATAAGAAAGACACCCGGTGCTCCTGGAATCGGAAACTATGACAGGATTCCGGTAAAAAAGCAGGACATCTGGTGTGTGGTGCTTGGCGAGCTGTCAACATCATCCGTACTCAGCAACAGGGAAGCTGTTGAGAGCATCAATCTTGCCGGAAGGTCTGCAATGCAGAGGTTAATGGAAAAACCCACACTGGAGAACTTCATGCTCTGCTCCAGGGATTTCACTGTTAATACAGGCCTGGCGGACAATACGATAACAGATATAATGGAAACTGTGGAATCCAAAGGCGGAATAGCATCCCAGGCGATGCTCGGGAACACCGTGTTTGCGGTGGCAAGGGAAACAGAAGCTGATGAAAAGATCACAGATGCACTTTCCGAATACGGGGAAGTGCTGAATTACAAGATCAATACCGGCAGTATAAAGATCATTTGAGGATATGGGTAATTATAGATGCACCCTGAAATAGTATCTTAACTCATTGAACAAAGGTCTCAAAAGGAAAAGAACAGCAAAATTCTTGATTTAAATACACCACCAGGACAAGGAGAAGACAGACCCAATGACAGACATTCCCAGAGAACATCCCAGATATGAATCCCTTATGACAAGGGAAAAGATCGTAGAGGGAATCGGTATCGGCATTACGAGCAAACAGGGCCTGGTGGCACAGGGACGAGGAGAGGCTTTCGATTATCTCATAGGAGAACGGACGACCGAATCCGCTGCATTTGCCGAAAGGGCTGCTGTGGCGCATATTCTTCTTGCTGAAAATCCCATAATCTCTGTAAACGGAAACACTGCAGCCCTTGTACCTGAAAGTATGGTCACGCTTGCGGACGTGACCGGGGCTACGCTGGAAGTAAATCTTTTCCACAGAAGCGATGCCAGGGTTCACAGGATCATAGAACATCTCAAATCCCATGGTGCCGGGAGGGTACTGGGTGGCAGTGCAGAAAAAAGACTTGACCTGTCCCATGACCGGGCGATCGTTGACGAGGAAGGTATTTTCAGTGCGGATGTGGTACTTGTACCACTTGAGGACGGGGATCGCTGTCAGAAACTGGTGGAAATGGGAAAAGTTGTTATCAGCATAGACCTGAACCCCCTTTCCAGAACATCCCTGAATGCCAGCGTATCTATAATAGATAATGTGACCCGTGCACTGCAGAACATGACCCAGTTTGCAAGGGATATGAAACACGACAGCAGAGAATCCCTTCAGGAGGTTATTAACTCATACGATAACCGTAAATTCATACCTGATGCCCTGTATGCGATTCAGGAAAGACTGAAGCACCAGGCAGAAGAAAGAGGTGTACAATGGATCTGATTGAGCGTACAAGAGGATTTGTTACAGAAGTACTTGCCGATGAGCCAAGTACACACGACATTTCTCATATAGAGCGTGTAGAGACACTTTGTGCCAGGATACACAGGGAGGAAGGTGGTGATCTCCGGGTGTTAAGACTTGCGGCCCTTTTACATGATGTGGGAATCGTTAAAGAGCATCAGGAAGGAGGTAACCATGCAGAATACGGTGCTCAGATCGCGAGGGATTTTCTGATATCCGAAGGTGCTGACAGTGATCTCACAGACCATGTTGCATCCTGCATCCTGACCCACAGATTCAGCAGGGGAATGAAAGCCGAAACCATGGAAGCCTGCATACTCCAGGATGCTGACAGGCTGGATGCACTTGGAGCGGTGGGAATATTCAGATCACTTGTTTCCATGGGAGCGTTGAGGTCCCTGAAGCATACGATAGGTACTGTCAAGGAGACTTCCATGAATGCATACACGGAAGATCCTTTTGACGGATTCTATGATTATATGGAAAGAAAACCTTTCAGGATAATGGACAGACTTAACACTGAAACCGCAAAAGAAATAGCAAAGGAGCGGCTCAGGATAATGCACCTGTACCTTGAAGAGCTAAAAAGAGAGACCAACCGGGAGAACTAAAGATGGCTGACATCATAATTAAGAACGCATACATACTGACAATGGACCCCGATAGAGAGGATATAGAAAACGGGGTAGTGGTTATCGAAGATGGCAAGATCAAGGAGATCGGTAAGTCCACAGAGAGTAAGGCTGATAAAGAAATAGATGCCGGAGGGAATGTGGTAATGCCGGGCCTGGTGAACACCCATTGCCATGCGGGAATGACACTGTTCAGAGGGTATGCGGATGATATGCCATTGCAGGACTGGCTTGAGAATCACATATGGCCTGCGGAGGCGAAGGTAAGCGACGAGGATATCTATATTGGTACACAGCTTGCCTGCCTGGAGATGATAAGGTCCGGTACAACAGCTTTTGCTGACATGTATATCCATATGGACAAAGTTGCGCAGGCTGTAGATGAATCCGGAATAAGAGCAGCACTTTCCTACGGCATGATAGACTTTGGAGATAAAGAGAAGGCGGATGTCGAGCTTGAAGAGGGCAGCCGCTTTGTAAGGGAATGGAACGGAAAGGCAGACGGCAGAATTACCACAATGTACGGACCTCATGCACCCAACACATGTTCCAGGGACTTCCTGATAAGGGTCAAGGAGCAGGCCGTAAAGGACAATGTCAGGATACATATCCATGTCCTGGAAACAGAGGCCGAGTTAAACTATATGAAAGAGCAATTCGGAGTCTGTTCGATACATTTCCTCAAGGATATCGATTTCTGGGGAGATGACGTGCTTGCAGCACACTGCATATGGCTTTCCGACGGCGACATCAAGATACTTGCAGAACACGGAGTGAATATCTCACACAACGTGACAAGTAACATGAAACTTGCCTCAGGCATAGCCCCTGTTGCAAAACTGCTTGCTGTTGGTGCCAATGTCTCTCTCGGAACCGACGGATGTGCTTCCAATAATAATCTTGACATGTTCGAGGAAATGAAGACCGCAGCACTTCTCCAGAAGGTAAGCATTATGGACCCAACGGTCCTTCCTGCACGCCAGGTCCTTGAAATGGCGACCGTGAACGGTGCAAAGGCACTTGGTATAAAGAGCGGCATGATCAAAGAAGAGTACAATGCAGACCTGATTATCGTCGACATGAACAAGCCACATCTTACACCCGCATATGATATTGCATCACATATGGTATATGCCGCAAACGGTAGGGATGTGAAGACCACCATCGTAAACGGAAAGATCCTGATGGAGAATTATGAGGTCAGATGTCTCGATGAGCAGAGTATCATTGAGAAGATGAAGAAGACTTCAAAGGATCTGGTCTCAAGAATTAACTCTTAAATATAATATGAGTGAGTATAAGCAGCAATAATTTCAGAATATCCAGATTATCAGAGGCGATACTAAATGAGTAATAAAGAAATGATTGAGTCCGGAAACCAGAAGATAGAGTGGGCTCGCAATCACATGCCGGTCCTTGCAGCGGTGAGGAAGCAGTTCGAGAAGGAAAAACCACTTGAAGGTCACAGGGTCGCAATGGCACTGCATGTGGAAGCTAAGACTGCAGTACTTGTGGAGACACTGGCAGCAGGTGGTGCGGAAGTTGCGATCACCGGATGCAACCCCCTGAGTACGCAGGACGACGTATCACTTGCCCTTGATACCAGGGAGTGCATTGATTGTCATGCAAGCTATGACTGTTCCACCGAGGATTACTACGAGGCCATAGACAAGGTACTTGATTTTGAACCTGACATCACGATCGACGATGGTGCAGACCTTATCTTCAAGATGCACACCGAGCGTCCTGAGATGCTTGCAACAATACTCGGAGGGTGCGAGGAAACCACCACAGGTATCCACAGACTAAAAGCAATGGAAAGGGAAGGCGCACTGAAGATGCCTGTAATTGCTGTCAACGATGCCATGACAAAGTTCCTCTTTGACAACCGCTACGGTACGGGACAGTCATCATGGGATGGCATCATGAGGACCACAAACCTGCTTATTGCCGGAAAGAACGCTGTTATCGGCGGATATGGCTGGTGTGGAAAAGGTGCAGCACTGCGTGCCAGAGGGCTCGGTGCAAACGTAATTGTTACCGAGATCGATCCTATCAGGGCTCTTGAGGCCCGCATGGACGGGAACGAGGTCATGCCTATGAAAGAGGCTGCAAAGATAGGAGACATATTCCTCACCACAACGGGCAACCGTGATATCCTCTCAAGGGAACACTTTGAGGTGATCAAGGACGGTGCAATACTTGCCAACTCAGGTCACTTCAATGTGGAGATCAATCTTGAGGATCTTGAGGACATGGCACGATCGGTACGTACTGTCAGGAAGAATATCAAAGAATATGACCTTGGTGACAGGAAGGTCAACGTGCTTGCAGAGGGCAGGCTTGTAAACCTCGCTGCAGGCGACGGACATCCTGCGGAGGTTATGGATATGAGCTTTGCAAACCAGGCACTATGTGTCAGATACATTGCAGAGAATACACTTGTTGACGGTGTCCATGCCGTCCCCCATGAGCTTGATGTCAGCGTAGCCGAGATGAAACTCGAATCAATGGGAATCAGCCTTGATAAACTTTCATCGGAACAGGATGAATACATGAGCAGCTGGTCATGCGGCACATAAGCCGCATACATTCTCTTTTTTACTCATAATCAGATCGAATAAGTATGAGTATCACTGCCATGTCTTTTTCTGACCATCAGCCTTAACTAAGGTAAACGTTAAGTAGGAGCGCGGTTGTAGCAATTGAGAAAGAGAATTCCTGTCAACTGTATAAAAAGCCTGACTAATCATATATATACATTATGAGATTTAATTATTTATTCTGATATAAATAAAATACAAAACAAATAAATATAAATAGTCAGATAGCTTTACAGGATGCAGATGTCAGCAAAGACCAAGGTTCCCACAAGGTATTTATACCATGGATTCCTTTTGTCACCGCTACACCGAAGAAAGGACGTGCAGTACCTCCAGCAAAAACCACACAAACCACAATGGGCTCGTAGCTCAGTCAGGCAGAGCGTCTGGCTTTTAACCAGACGGCCTAGGGTTCAAATCCCTACGAGCCCGCCACTTTTTGCGAGGAGTGTTCACGTTCACATTTTTGAGGGAGGAGAATAAGTGAGAAAGTTTAGCCTGCTCGACCATGAGTTAATCCCGAAACATGAGATCATGTCGGAAGAAGATTTAAAAACTGTTTTAAAAATGTACAATATCGGGAAAGAACAGCTTCCAAAGATCAAAGTTGATGACCCTGTAATCCAGGAGATAGGAGCACAGGCAGGGGAAGTTGTAAAGATTACCCGAAACAGCCAGACCGCCGGGGAAGCGTATTATTATCGACTTGTCATTGCTTGAGATCATAGATGCATTTCACAAGCGCACAAGGACATTTCACCATGTTTTTTTCATTATACCATTAATTGCATAAAGAGGGTGCTATCATAGCGTTAAGTAAAGGACAGATTGCGAACTCATTTTTCACGAAAGATAAGATCGTGCAACATCACATCGATTCCTACAACAAGTTTCTGGAGAGCGGGCTTCAGAAAATAATCGATGAACAGAAAATAATTGAGACGGACCTTGAAGATACATATATCAAGCTGGGCAAGATCAGGGTAGAGAACCCTATTGTAAAAGAGGCTGACGGAGCCATCGAAAGACTCTATCCGAACGAAGCCAGGCTCAGGAACCTCTCATATTCCGCTCCGCTTTACCTACAGATGAGTGTGGTCGAAGGTGAAGAGGAAAAGGAACCACAGAAAGCAAAGATCGGACAGCTCCCGGTTATGATAAAGTCCAATATCTGTAACCTGCAGGACATTACAGATGAAGAGATGGTCAAGTTCGGAGAAGACCCCCTTGACCCCGGAGGATATTTCATCGTTAACGGAACCGAGCGTGTGGTCATGACGCTCGAGGACCTTGCTCCGAACAAGATCCTCACCGAATTCGGAGAAAGATACGGTGACACCATAGAGGTTGCAAAGGTATTCTCCCAGAGGAGAGGATACAGAGCACTTGTTGTTGTGGAAAGAGGAAGAAAGTCACTGCTGGAGGTATCATTCCCGTCCATATCAGGACGTGTCAATTTTATCACACTCATGAGGGCGCTCGGTGTTGAGACTGACGAGGATCTGGTAAAGATCGTATCCACCGACCCCGAGATCATGAAGTTCATGTTCGAGAACCTTGAAGAGGCAGAAGTCGATACCATGGAGGAAGCCATGGAGAAGATAGGTTCCCGTGTGGCCTCCGGACAGGCAAGGGACTACCAGATAAAGCGTGCCAATTACGTGATCGACAGATATCTCCTGCCACACCTTGGAAACGAACCCGTGAACAGAGTGGCAAAGGCGAATTTCCTGGGAAGGATGGCCGAGTCATGTTTCGAACTTGCCCTTGGAAAGAGGACAGAGGATGACAAGGACCACTATTCCAACAAGAGACTGAAGCTCACAGGAGACCTGATGGAGGATCTTTTCAGGGTTGCTTTCAACAGACTTTCCCGTGATGTAAAGTATCAGCTTGAAAGAGCAAATATGAGAAACCGTGAGCTAAATGTTATCACCCTTGTAAGGGCAGATGTGCTTACTGACAGATTACAGCACCCGCTTGCAACCGGAAATTGGGTAGGTGGCAGGACAGGTGTGTCACAGCTTCTTGACAGGACCGACTACATTTCAACACTGTCACACCTGAGGCGTGTAATCTCCCCGCTCTCAAGGGCACAGCCACACTTCGAGGCCCGTGACCTGCACCCGACACAATGGGGAAGGCTATGTCCCTCGGAAACCCCTGAAGGTCCTAACTGTGGACTGGTCAAGAACTTTGCGCAGATGGTGGAGCTTTCCACAGGTACCGATGATGACAGAGTCATTAAGAACATATTATATGATCTGAGCGTCGTACCGACCAAACTGCATTCCACAAGTATGAAGCTGCCGGGCTACGACGGGGAACTTGAAGACTACATTGAAGAACTTGACAATATCCAGCCTGCGGAACAAGAAGAGGAAAAAAGTTCAGAACCGCTGGGGTATGCGAACTATTCAGATACACTCGATGACAGTATAGGAGGCAATGTCGATGAATGAGGCTAAAGTGTTCCTTAACGGAGAACTTGTGGGAACACACACAGATCCTGTAGAACTGGTGGAAAGCATCAGGAAGCAGCGCAGAGAAGGGCTGATCTCCAGCCAGATCAACGTGACCCTGTATGAGGATATTCACGAGGTGATAATCAACTCGGACATGGGTCGTGCAAGAAGGCCTCTTATCGTTGTCGAGGACGGGAAGTCACTTGTAAGCCAGGAAGAACAGGAACAGATCGCTCTTGGAGAACTGACTTTTGATGAGCTTCTCAGCGAAGGTAAGATCGAGTATCTGGATTCCGAGGAAGAAGAAAATGCATTCATTGGCCTCTATGGAGAAGATGTCACTGAAAACCATACCCATCTGGAGATAAACCCCGGCCTGATGCTGGGAATATGTACCGGGATGGTACCTTATCCAGAACACAATGCATCACCACGTAACACAATGGGTGCTGCGATGGTAAAGCAGTGTATCGGTGTGTCCACATCCAACACTAAGCTCAGACCGGACACCCGTGCACACCTTCTGCACTATCCACAGAAGGCAATGGTAAGGACACAGACATGTGAGGCTATTCATTTTGACGAAAGACCTGCAGGACAGAACTTTGTCGTTGCAGTCATGTCCTACGAAGGACACAACATTGAGGATGCACTGGTCTTCAACAAGGGTTCCATTGAGAGAGGTCTTGGAAGAAGCCACTTCCTGAGGACATTTGAGGGTGAGGAAAGAAGATACCCCGGTGGACAGGAAGACAAGTTCGAGATCCCCGACTCTGAGTTCAGAGGTGCACGAAGCCCCGAAGCCTATGCAAACCTCGATGTCGACGGTCTCGTAAACCCCGAAACAGTCGTCGGACCAAATGATGTGCTTATCGGAAAGACAAGTCCCCCGCGTTTCCTTGAGGAACAGTCGGACTTCGGTATCACCGTAGAGCAGCGCAGGGAAAGTGCAATTACCATGCGTTCCAACGAGAAGGGTATCGTCGATACCGTACTGCTCACAGAATCCATCAACGGTACCAGACTTGCAAAAGTAAAGATAAGAGACCAGAGAATTCCTGAGATCGGCGACAAGTTCGCATCCAGACACGGACAGAAAGGAGTCATCGGACTTATCGTACCATATAATGACATGCCGTTCACTGAGAAAGGAATGGTTCCTGATCTTGTAATCAATCCACACGCAATCCCTTCACGTATGACCGTGGGTCACGTGCTTGAGATGATCGGTGGCAAGGTCGGTTCCATGGAAGGAAGACGTATCAACGCAACAGCATTCTCAGGAGAGTATGAGGATGACCTGCGTGCAGGACTCAGGGAACAGGGATTCGCACACACAGGCAAGGAAGTATTCTTTGACGGAGTGACCGGAAAGAAGATCCAGGCCGATGTGTTTGTAGGAGTTATCCTTTACCAGAAACTGCACCACATGGTTGCATCAAAGATGCACGCAAGGTCCCGTGGTCCGGTACAGGTGCTTACACGCCAGCCAACCGAAGGACGTGCCCGTGAAGGAGGTCTGCGTTTCGGAGAAATGGAGCGTGATGTGCTTATCGGCCATGGTGCTGCAATGACATTGAAGGAAAGATTACTGGATGAATCGGACAAGGTGGTTGAGCTTGTATGCGGCCACTGTGGAATGATCGCCACGTTCGACAGGAAGAGGAATGTAAGATATTGTTCGAACTGTGGTGCTGAGACTGATATCCATCCGGTGGAAATGAGCTATGCATTCAAATTACTACTCGATGAGATCAAGTCCCTTGGTGTGGCTCCCAGGCTGCAGCTCGAGGACGCGGTGTGAGGTGATATGAAATGAAAGATCTGCCATCAATTCCAAAAAGAGTCGGTGCTATCAAATTCGGTTTGTTATCACCTCGCGAAGTAAGGAAAATGAGTGTCACATCCATCATCACTGCAGATACCTATGATGATGACGGATATCCAATTGACATGGGACTCATGGACCTCAGGCTTGGAGTCATTGACCCGGGTCTTAAATGTAAGACGTGCGGAAGCCGTGCAGGCGAGTGTCCGGGTCACTTCGGACATATCGAGCTTGTTGCTCCTGTGATCCACGTGGGATTCAACAAGACCATCCGTAAGAGCCTGCGTTCCATCTGCCACAACTGTAGCAGACTGCTTCTGGAAGCCGGCAAGAAGGATGAATTCCTTGCACAGCTGGACAATTCCAGGGAAATGGGACATCTTCCGGACGACATCGTGAACGAGGTATTCAAGGAAGCCCGCAAGACAAAGGTCTGCCCTTACTGTTCTGCTGAGCAGAAGGAGATTAAGTTCGAGAAACCCAGTGATTATATAGAGGACGGGCACAAGCTGACCCCGACCGAGATAAGGGACAGGTTCGAGAACATCCCGGACGAGGATGTAAAGGTACTTGGAATGGACCCTTCAAGCGCAAGGCCGGAGTGGATGGTGCTTACCGTACTTCCGGTACCACCTGTCACAGTCAGGCCATCCATTACACTCGAATCTGGCCAGCGCAGTGAGGACGACCTCACCCACAAGCTTGTGGACATTATACGTATCAACCAGAGATTCCAGGAGAACCGTGATGCTGGTGCTCCACAGTTGATCATTGAGGACCTGTGGGAACTCCTGCAGTACCACGTAACAACTTTCTTTGACAACGAGGTATCCGGCGTACCACCTGCAAGACACAGATCCGGAAGGCCACTTAAGACCCTCACCCAGCGTCTTAAAGGTAAGGAAGGAAGGTTCAGGGGAAGTCTTTCAGGTAAGCGTGTGAATTTCTCCGCACGTACCGTAGTATCACCCGAACCGAATCTCAGTATCAACGAGGTAGGAGTACCTTTCGAGGTTGCAAGACAGATGACAATACCCGAAAGAGTGACTACCAGGAACATCGAGCTTTTACGCATGTATGTCTCAAGAGGAAACGAGGTCCATCCGGGTGCCAACTATGTCATACGTGATGACGGAAGGCGTATCAGGGTTTCCGAGATCAATAAGGAAGAGCTTGCCGAGAAAGTGGAAGTCGGCTGGACAGTGGAAAGACAGCTCATGGACGGGGACATTGTTCTGTTCAACAGGCAGCCATCCCTGCACAAGATGAGTATCATGGCTCACAGGGTCAAGGTACTTCCATTCAAGACATTCAGGCTCAACCCTGCCGTATGCCCGCCATACAACGCTGACTTTGACGGTGACGAGATGAACATGCACGTTCTCCAGACCGAGGAATCAAGGGCTGAAGCCAGTATTCTCATGCAGGTTCAGGAGAACATTCTATCTCCGCGTTTCGGAGGTCCGATCATCGGCGGTATACATGACCACATCTCAGGACTTTTCCTGCTTACAAGGAACGAGAACGCGATCACAAAGACCGCAGCGCTTGAGCTGCTCAGAAAATCCGATATCAGAGACCTGCCGGACCCTGCAAGCTATTCAGAAAGCGGTGAACCGCTGTGGAACGGTAAACAGATCTTCAGCCAGATCCTTCCGAAGGGACTCTATCTGGAGTTCCCTGCACAGGCATGTTTCAAGTGTGAGACATGCAAGAAAAAGGATTGCGAATATGATGCCTATGTTGTCATAGAGGATGGAGAGATGCTCCAGGGTACCATTGACGAGCAGGCAATCGGTGCTTTCAAGGGCAAGGTCCTTGATAAGGTCATGAAGGAATACGGTTCCGAGGCCGGCGCCAAGTTCGTAGATGACTTCACAAGGCTTGCGATCCGAGGAGTGATGAAGACCGGACTTAGTTTCGGTATCAGTGATGAAGACATTCCACACACTGCAAAGGTCCAGATCTCAAATCTCCTGAATGAAGCTGAAGAGAGAGTCGCAAAACTCATCGAAGCCTATGAGGCAAAGGAGCTTGAGCCACTGCCGGGACGTACCCTTGAGGAAACAATTGAAATGAAGATCATGCAGGAACTTGGTAAGGCTAGGGACCAGACCGGTAACATTGCAGGTCAGCAGCTTGGTCTTGAGAACTCTGCTGTACTGATGGCAAAGTCAGGTGCAAGGGGTTCAATGCTTAACCTTACCCAGATGGCAGCCTGTGTAGGACAACAGGCGGTTCGTGGTGAAAGGATAAGGAGAGGTTACTCGGGAAGGACACTTCCGCACTTTGACAAGGGTGACCTTGGAGCAGACGCACACGGTTTCGTAAAGGCCAGCTATAAGAGCGGCCTGAACCCGACCGAATACTTCTTCCACGCAATCGGTGGTCGTGAAGGTCTTGTGGATACTGCGGTCCGTACATCACAGTCAGGTTACCTCCAGAGAAGACTTGTAAACGCATTGCAGGATCTTGAAGTACAGTATGACGGTTCAGTGCGCGAGACCCGTGGTGTTGTTGTACAGTTCAAGTATGGAGAGGATGGTATAGACTCCACAAAGAGTGATTACAGCAAGCCGGAAGCAGTCCACCATCTTGTCAAGATGGTGACAGGAAGAGAGGTGGTATAAGATGAGCATCAGTGAAGCTACGATCGATTCAATGATCGAACCATTGGATCTGCCTATGAATATTAAGAAGACCCTGAGAGAAGATGCCATCAAGGTCGGTGTAACCAAGAAGGAGCTCGAGGATATTATCGAGCGCCTCATGGCCAGCTATGAGTATGCCTGTGTGGAGCCATGTGAAGCTGTGGGAGTAGTATCCGCACAGTCCATAGGTGAGCCGGGTACACAGATGACCATGCGTACTTTCCACTACGCGGGTGTGGCCGAGATTAACGTTACACTCGGACTGCCCCGTCTTATTGAGATCGTGGATGCAAGAAAGCAGCCAAGCACACCGATGATGACCATCGCACTGGAAGAAGGCTATGCCACTGACAGGGACATGGCACGTGTGCTTGCATGGGAGATAGAGGCAACACATATCGAGCACCTTGCAGATATCACAACTGACCTTGCAAACATGCAGCTTATCATCGACCTGCACGAGAAGACACTCATGCACAGGTCCCTCACAGCTGATGATATCGCTGACAAGCTCAGGGATTCACTGGATGTCATGGTAACGATTTCCGAAAATGTCCAGAACCAGATCATACTGACACCGAATTCCCCTTCATACAGGGAACTTCTGCAGCTTGCAAAGAATATCCACAATATAACTCTCAAGGGTATCGAAGGTATCAAGAGGGTAGTTATCAGAAAGGATGGCGAGGAGTACACCCTTTATACCGAGGGTTCACAGCTAAAGGATGTCCTCCAGATCGAGGGCGTGGATGTCACAAGAACGTACACCAATAACATCGGTGAGATCTATGATGTATTCGGCATCGAGGCCGCAAGGAATGCGATCATCACCGAAGCAACCAACACACTTTCGGAGCAGGGTCTTACTGTTGACATCAGACACATAATGCTTGTATCCGATATCATGTGTTCCGACGGTGAAGTTAAGCAGATCGGAAGGCACGGAATTTCCGGAGAGAAGGCCAGTGTGTTCGCACGTGCTGCTTTCGAGGTCACTGTCAATCACCTGCTTGATGCGGGAATGCGCGGTGACAGGGACGAGCTCAACGGTGTGACCGAGAACATCATTGTCGGACAGCCTATTAAGCTCGGTACAGGCGACGTACACTTAATTTCCAGGTAAACAATATGATGTAACTTGGGAAGAACAACCAGAAAGTACATATAAGGAATCATTTATTAGAATACAAATCTCAAATTGATTATAAATGAGTTGATGTAAATGGATATTAACATTGATAAAGCACTTATCAAGGTCATCAGGACCGGAAAGGTCATTATCGGCTCTAACCGGACCGTTGATGCTGCTGAGAAGAATGAAGCGAAGATGGTAGTACTTGCGGCTAACTGTCCGCAGGAAATAAGAGAGAAAGTTGAGAGTACAAACGTACCTGTACTGAATTACCCGGGCCCCGGCACTGAACTCGGACCTGCATGCGGTAAACCTTTCATCATTGCAGCAATGGCCATTCTTGACAGTGGCGAATCTGACATATTAGCTGCATCATAAAAGGGAGTTGCCTTACTTGAGTGAGATCAAGCTGTCTACAGAAGGGATCAGATATATCGCATTATTTGAAAAACTGACCGGAGCAACTGTCAGGGATTGTATAATCGATGACGGACGCATAATATACGTGATCAAGGCAGGCGACATGGGTGCTGCCATCGGAAAGAACGGGGATCACATAAACCGGATGAAAAAAACTGTGGATAAGCATATCGATCTTGTAGAATACTCAGAAGAACCTGTCACATTCATCAAAAATGCATTCGGCCCGGTAACTGTTAAATCAGTCAATATCGTGAACCGGAACAACAAGCGATTAGCTTATGTAGAAGTATCCAATAAGGACAAGGGGCTTGCCATTGGACGGAATGGAAAGAATATAGAAAAGGTCAAGCTTGTTGCTAAAAGGCATCATGATATAGATGACGTTATCCTGCAATGATAATTGCAAAGCCAACTCACAATAATACATAATCGGAGGACATAATTAATGCCAAATGGAAAATATGCAGCTCACACCCTCAAGCGCGTTCGCAAGAATGCAAGGTGGAAGGACCCCAGATATAACAGACGTGCACTGGGTCTTGACGTTAAAGCTGACCCTCTCGGAGGAGCACCTCAGGGAAGGGGCATCGTGCTTGAGAAAGTGGGTGTAGAAGCAAAACAGCCGAACTCGGCTATCAGGAAATGTGTAAGAATACAATTGATCAAGAACGGTCGTCAGGCAACAGCTTTCTGCCCTGGAGACGGTGCCATTAACTTCATTGATGAGCACGATGAGGTCACAGTCGAAAGGATTGGTGGCCGCATGGGTGGTGCAAAGGGTGATATCCCCGGCGTACGTTTCAAGGTCATCGAAGTGAACAACGTATCCCTCAATGAGATGGTCATCGGCCGCAAAGAAAAACCAAGGAGATAATTCATATGATCAAGTTATTCGGCAAATGGGATTTCGCAGAGGTCGAAGTCGCAGATCAGGGAATCAAGAGCTATGTGAACTTAGACCCTGTGATCCTTCCGCACAGCAATGGAAAGCATGCCAGGCAGCAGTTCAACAAGTCCGACATATCCATTGTCGAGCGTCTGGTGAACAATGTAATGCGCAATGAGCAGAACACAGGCCAGAAGCAGACCGCACTCAGGATAGTTGACGAGGCCTTTGACATCATTAACTCAAAGACAGAGAAGAATCCTGTACAGGTACTTGTGGAGGCTATTGCCAACGCGGGACCAAGAGAAGAGGTCGTCAGGCTCAAGTACGGTGGTATATCCGTACCAAAGGCGGTAGACACATCATCACAGAGGCGTGTGGACACTGCACTTAGATATATTACAATGGGTGCCAACCAGGCATCTTACAAATCAAGAAAGAGTGCAGCCTCCTGCCTTGCATCAGAGCTTATCGCTGCTTCAAACCGCGATGCCAAGTGCTTCTCGATCAACAGGAAAGATGCAAAGGAAAGAGTAGCAAAGGCAGCACGTTAACGCTGATCTTTTATTTCAGGCAAAACTAGATTCAGGTAATTAACATGGGTAGAAGAAAGAAGATGGTTGAGCGTGTCACAGCGCTTATGAAAGAACCAGAAATGATTCGTAACATAGGTATTGTTGCACATATTGACCACGGTAAGACCACATTATCAGATAATATCCTCGCCGGTGCCGGCATGATCTCAAAGGAACTTGCAGGCAGGCAGCTCTTCATGGACTCAGATGAAGAGGAACAGGAAAGAGGTATTACAATCGACTCGTCCAACGTATCCATGGTGCACGAGTTCGATGGAGATGACTACCTCATCAACCTTATCGACACACCGGGTCACGTAGACTTCGGTGGTGACGTAACACGTGCAATGCGTGCTGTGGACGGAGCAGTAGTGGTTATCGATGCAGTAGAAGGTACGATGCCACAGACCGAGACCGTACTCAGACAGGCACTCAAGGAGCACGTAAAACCAGTACTGTTCATCAACAAGGTAGACCGTCTCATCAATGAGCTCAAGGTCGATTCACAGGAGATGCAGATCAGGCTCGGTAAGCTGATCGATCACGTGAACAAGCTCATCAAGGGAATGAACGAAGAGCGCTACAAGGCAGGATGGAGGGTCGACGCAGCAGAAGGTACTGTCGCATTCGGTTCAGCTCTGTACAACTGGGCTATCAGTGTCCCTATGATGCAGAAGACCGGCATCAGTTTCAATGATGTTTACAATTTCTGTCGTGACGAGGACATGAAGTCACTGGCTGAGAAATGCCCGCTTCATGAAGCAGTTAACGACATGGTCATCAGGTTCCTTCCAAGCCCGATCCAGGCACAGGAAGACAGGGTCAGCGTAATCTGGCACGGTGACAGGAAATCCGAGATCGGACAGTCCATGAAGAATGCTGATGATGAAGGAGACCTTGCGTTCATGGTCACAGACATCTCAATGGACCCACACGCAGGAGAAGTCGCAACCGGAAGACTGTTCAGTGGTTCACTCTCACGTGGTATGGAAGTGTTCGTATCAGGTGCTGCAAAGAAGAACAGGATCCAGCAGGTAGGTATCTTCATGGGTCCGGAAAGGATCGAAGTGGAGAACATCCCTGCAGGTAACATTGCAGCAGTAACAGGTCTTAAGGACGCTATCGTCGGTTCAACAGTAACCACCCTTGAAGGAATGACACCGTTCGAGAGTATTACACACGCCAGCGAACCTGTAGTTACAGTAGCTGTGGAAGCAAAGCACATGAAGGACCTTCCAAAGCTTGTAGACGTACTCAGACAGGTAGCAAAGGAAGACCCCACACTCAGTATCACACTTAATGAAGAGACCGGCGAGCACCTGATGGCAGGTATGGGTGAACTTCACCTTGAGGTCATCGGCCACAGGATCCAGCGTGACAAGAACGTTGAGATCACAACAACCCCGCCGATCGTAGTATATCGTGAAACCATACGCAGTGGAGTAGGTCCTGTTGAAGGTAAATCACCAAACAGGCACAACAGATTCTACGTTATCGTCGAACCACTCGAGGAAGATGTCAGGAAACTCATCCGCAGTGGAGAGGTTTCAATGCGCATGCCGGAACTCGAGCGCAGAGAGAAGCTCATGGAAGCCGGCATGGATAAAGATGAAGCTAAGGGCATAGTCGATATCTACGAGAGTAATATTTACCTCGATATGACCAAGGGTATCCAGCACCTGAACGAAACCATGGAACTCATTCTTGAAGGATTCGTAGAGGTAATGAAGGCAGGACCTCTCTCAAGAGAGCCATGTATGGGCGTAAAGGTCAAACTGGTCGATGCCAAGCTTCACGAAGATGCGGTACACAGAGGACCTGCACAGGTAATCCCTGCATCAAGGCAGGCAATCCAGGCTGCAATGCTCATGGCAGATGACACACTCCTTGAACCATACCAGAAGGTATTCATCCAGGTACCCCAGGAACAGATGGGCGGAGCTACCAAGGAGATCCAGGGACGTCGTGGAATCATCATCAACATGACAGCAGAGGGTGACATGACCATCATAGAGTCCAAGGCACCTGTAGCAGAGTTGTTCGGTTTCGCAGGAGACATCAGGTCCGCAACCGAGGGACGCGCGATGTGGAGTACCGAGTTCGCAGGATTTGACACATTGCCGGCAAACCTGAACAGCGAGATTGTCGGTTCCATAAGAGAGAGAAAGGGATTGAAGAAGGAGCTTCCACAGGCATCTGACTTCCTGAGTCAGTAATTGTGGGAACTGCAGCACGTCTGCAATCCCCCTTTCGTCAGAAAGGTTTAAACGTGAAAACATCTATTAGGACAAATCAAATTGAAGTAATTATAAATCAATAAAGGAGATATTTAAAATGGCAGCTGATAAACCACACATGAACTTAGCGGTTATCGGTCACATTGACCACGGCAAGTCCACACTTGTCGGTAGATTGATGTTCGAGACAGGAGCAGTACCTGCTCACCTGATCGAGAAATACAAGGCAGAAGCAAGAGAGAAAGGAAAAGAATCCTTCGCTTTCGCATGGGTAATGGACTCCCTGAAAGAAGAGCGTGAGAGAGGTATCACAATCGATATCGCTCACAAGAGATTCGACACCGACAAGTACTATTTCACCATTGTGGACTGTCCAGGTCACCGTGACTTCGTAAAGAACATGATCACCGGTGCATCCCAGGCTGATGCAGCTATTCTTGTAGTAGCAGCACCTGACGGTGTAATGGCCCAGACAAAGGAGCACGTGTTCCTTTCAAGGACTCTCGGTATCAACCAGCTTATCATTGCTGTGAACAAGATGGACGCAGCACAGTACAGCGAGGACAGGTACAACCAGGTAAAGAAGGATGTCAGCCAGCTCCTCGGTATGGTAGGATTCAAGGCAGCAGATGTTCCGTTCATCCCAACCTCAGCATTCGAGGGTGACAACATCTCAGGCCCAAGTGAGAACACACCATGGTACACCGGTCCATCCATCCTTGAGTCACTCAACGCACTCCAGGAACCAGAGAAGCCAGACAAGCTTCCACTCAGGATCCCTGTACAGGACGCATATACCATCTCAGGTATCGGAACCGTACCTGTAGGCAGAGTAGAGACAGGTATCATGAAGAAGGGAGACAATGTCGTCTTCAACCCAAGTGGCACTGCAGGAGAAGTAAAGTCAATCGAAATGCACCACGAGGAAGTCCCACAGGCAGCACCTGGTGACAACATCGGATGGAACGTAAGAGGTGTAGGTAAGAACGATGTCCGCAGAGGAGATGTCTGTGGTCCTAGCGACAACCCACCATCAGTTGCAGACGAGTTCACCGCACAGATCGTAGTGCTCCAGCACCCATCCGCGATCACAGTAGGATACACACCGGTATTCCACTGCCACACTGCACAGACCGCATGTACACTTCTCGGACTCAACAAGAAGCTTGATCCAAAGTCAGGTCAGGTCAAGGAAGAGAATCCAACCTTCATCAAGGCAGGAGATGCAGCAATCATTACCGTAAAGCCAACAAGGCCAATGGTAATCGAGCCAGTGAAGGAAATCCCACAGCTCGGAAGGTTCGCCATCCGTGACATGGGTATGACCATTGCAGCTGGCATGTGCATGAGTGTCCAACAGAAATAAGACACTCTACTATTCCTTTTTTTAGGGGATGAACATGTCACAGAAAGCAAGAATAAGATTATCAGGGATCAGCCCGGTAAACCTGGACGGAGTCTGCGAACAGGTAAAAGCAATTGCGGACAGAACAGGGGTAAGCATCTCAGGACCGGTCCCGCTACCAACCAAAAAGATGGTAGTACCGGTCAGGAAGAGTCCAAGTGGCGACGGAACCGCTACATGGGATCACTGGGAAATGCGCGTACACAAGAGACTCATCGACATTGCAGCCGATGAACGTGCACTCAGGCAGCTCATGCGCATTCAGGTCCCAAAGGACATCAACATTGAGATAGTATTACAGAACTAAAAACACTATAGTTATTGTTTACAATAACTATACACCTTAAAACGTTACAGAATTTTCTGTAACACCCCAACCCTTCTTTTGAATTTTTTATTGAAGACGGTAGTCTTTGATTAAAGATTACGTTCACACTGTTAAACTTCTGAAATCTTCAATATTTGTACGTACTTCAATTCTCTTAAATACAACTGTCAAAATACATCAGTAACGTAGTTAATATATCAATTAAAGACTCAATTTAATTGGGGTTATATAATGACAGAACGGGTACTGATATTAGGAGCAGGTTATGCCGGCTCGGTTGTGGCCAATATCCTTGCAAGAGAGTTCAGGAACAAAATCGCAAAGGATGAACTTGAGATAGTTGTTTTCGATAAGAATAAAACGAGTATAAATCAGGGCGGTTTTACATTCCTGCCATTTGATCTCTATACTCCGGAGGATATTATCCGGCCAAGAAAGAAACTTATAAGCCCGAGGGTGAAATCCATATACGGAGAGGGTGGAGAGGTTAGTGCAGTGGACCTTGAGAAAAGGGAAGTTACCGTGAAGGACGGGAAAAAATACAGATACACCTACCTTGTTATCGCAATGGGCTGCAGAGCCGACATGGAAGCAGTTGCGGGGCTTGCTGACGATCTTAACACATTCTATACTTCAATAGAGGATGCTCTGAAGGTGCGGGACCTTGTGAAGAATATGGATGGCGGAAAAGTGGCAATATCTGTTGCCTCCATGCCGATACCGTGCCCCGGTGCACCTGTTAAGTTCACCTTTATGCTTGACAGTTATCTTCGCAATGTGAAAAAGAACAGGGATGACGTACAATTGACACTTGTCTGGCCCATGGAACCCATAGGACCACCTGAGTTCAATAAGATGGTAAGCGGACAATTCGAGGAAAAGGGTGTAGAGGTCATCAGGAACTTCCAGCTTGCGAGTGTGGATGCCACAAATAAGGAACTCACCTCAAAGAACGGGGAAAAGGTCAATTATGATCTCCTTATCGCTGTGCCTCCCCACAAAGCACCACAGGCACTGATAGATTCGGGCCTGACAGATGATAAGGGATGGCTGCCTGCTGACAAGGCCACACTCCAGTACAGGGGACCGGCAGGAAACTTCGACAACGTATACGTACTGGGAGACCTGGGACCCGCCGATATTCTCAAGACAGGCATAGGAGCACATTATCAGGCAATCGCTGTGAGCCAGAACCTGATTAACCGGATCTACGGCAACGGTATGGAAATATCTTATGAGGGTGAAACAGGATGTCCGATCATAACAGATACCGAAACTCCGACCACACCTGGTAAAGGCTATATTGCCACCTGGAAATACGGAGTACCTCCTGCAGCTTTTAAGCCAACAAAACTCGGATGGTACCTGTATCGTATGTATTACCACGTACACTGGGACATGAGTGTTAAGGGATTATTCTGAGGAGGAATCGACATGGCAGACGAAGTTATTACTAACCAGATATCAGGAATTGAAATTGCACCTGAGGATGTTGAAGCTTTACTGGACCTGATAAGAACCTCAAGGATCCTGCAGGACTACATGAACGATCAGACAGCACACGGCATGGCTGAGATAGCAGCGGTTTACTTCAAACTAATCAATGCAATGATCAGTACCGATCTTGTGGATGTGATCGAGAGAGGAGTGCAGGACCCGCAGCTTGACAAAGCCCTGCTTGATCCTCCAAAAGCAGGAGTTGCGACTTTACTCAAAGAAATGCAGGATGAGGACTTACAGAAAGGTCTTGGTATCATGCTGGAGCTGCTGAAGGCGATAGGCAGGGCTGCCGGGGATTGAAAGTTATTGGGAATTGAAAGAGCAAAAGGGAATAGGAATTCGGAAAATTTCCTGATCTATTTTTCTATTTTAGTGATTAGGAGATTTTAACTTCAATATAAAAACTGTCCCTTTTGGATAGTTATCTTCCACAGTTATTTCACCATATCTTTCCACTATCTTACTGGCAATGTACAGCCCAACTCCCGTATGGCCTGTTTGTCCATACTTATATCCTTTTTCAAATATGTGAGCCTTGGCCTCATCTGGAATACCCTGCCCATTGTCAGCAATTCTTACCTCGCACATTTCCGATGATTGTTCCAGTGTGACGTCAATTTTCTCAGCTTTGCCATGCAGGATTGCATTTCTGATTATATTTGCTATTACTGAATTCAGTGTCCTGTCAGCTATCACTCTACATTCCCCCGCCACATGTATCTCAACCGGGAAGTCCTTTGAAATTTCCCATATCATCTCTTTTAACTCAAGGGAACCGGGTTTGATTGAATACTCAGAATTTTCCAGATCACGCATTTCATTTATCAGCTTAAGACTCCTGTTAACAGCACCCTTTGACATGTTAATCTCTTCGGCATCTACCCTGTAGCTCAGGTTATCCAGTGCCATGTAAATCACATTCAAATCATTCAGTATGTCATGTCGAAGAATCTTATTCAAAAGTTCAAGTGTTTCGGAGAGATTTTCCTGGACTTGCTTTTCCTTTCGCAGTTTGTCCTCATTTAATTTTAGATCCCTGTACAGGAGGTCATATGGTTTTGCAAGACCTGTTACTATAACAGCCTTGTACATCAGATAAAACGAAAGCAGTTTCAAAAAGTGGCCCACAAGATTTGAAAAGTCATATACACCTATATAGAACGTAAATGCAAGTTCGGCAAGTATTGTAAGAATAATGGATATCGAAAGAAGTTTAAGCACATAACTGTCGAATCTGTCCTTGTTCCTCAAAAGCATTAAAAGGGCTCCCAGCAGTATCAGCGAGATCAGGTATTCGCTTGTGATCTTAAAAGTGGTAAGGCCGGAACCTTCAATGTAGCAATCCGGAAACATGCCCATAAAAATTGATGATAATAGCAGAGAACTTATTATAAAATAGATGATAAGTGTTTTTTGAGCGTTAAGATAACGATCTAGGAAAAAGGGTGCAATTAAAAGTGAGATACTCTGGATATATCGTGCCAATATCCACAACTGAGTCGCAAAATTTGCACCGTAGCCTGGAAAAACACCCATTCCACTATATCCAAGAGTGTGAAGAAGATCTATGATTGCAATAAAAAGATAGGATATACCAACAAGAAGCAGGTAATTATTCTTCATGAATGATCTGGAGTTCCAGACAATCACAAATACTGATGAAGCCACCAGTATGCTGAATATCTCAGCAAGACTGTGAAATAGAAGATAATTTCGGGTGCTTATCAGATAAAGACCGGAAAGAATGATTAACACAGCTATTGTTTCTCTATAACATGATGAAAGGATGCTGTCAGCTCTTGTAAAATCTGTTGATTGATCTGACTGCTTTTGAGAACTCATATTTTTTTGCTACTTAATATCGGAAAGGTAGCTTTATTTGCTTTTTGGTTTTGACCTACAATAAAATATATTAATCTAAACATCATTTATATATGACCATTCACAATTGTGACTATATCGATTATAGTCGAATATTTAAACCTGGAAGAGAAAAATATCACTTACAAAGGTAGAATCCATGAACGTTATCAGCAAAGAGAATCCTGACCCGGTTTCACTCAAAGAAGAGATTGAAAGGCTCAAGCAGGAAAGGGATGCCATAATACTTGCTCACAATTACCAGATTCCTGAAGTACAGGACATAGCTGACTTTATCGGAGACTCACTGGAGCTCGCCAGAAAAGCGGCTACCCTGGATAATGATGTTATTGTCTTTTGCGGTGTTGATTTTATGGCTGAGACAGCAGCTATTCTCTCCCCTGATAAAACAGTCCTGCTGCCCGCGGCTGAGGCTAACTGCCCAATGGCGGATATGATAACTGCAGGCGAGCTGAGAGTTCTGAAGGAGAGGTTCCCTGATGCAGCAGTCGTCTGTTACGTTAATACCACAGCCGAGGTCAAAGCTGAGAGCGATATATGCTGTACTTCCTCCAATGCAGTAAAGGTTGTGGAATCACTGGAAGAGGACAGGGTTATATTTGTCCCGGACAGGAACCTCGGATCTTACGTCGCAAGATTCACCGATAAGGAAATACTGCCATGGGAAGGTTTCTGTTTCGTGCACGACAGGATCACAACCCTGGACGTGGAAGAGGCACGCAGACAACACCCGGATGCAGAAGTTCTCGTGCATCCCGAATGCAGGGCAGAGGTAATTGATCTTGCGGACGAAGTCTACTCCACATCAGGAATGATCAAACATGTCTGTACAGGTCCCGGCAAGGAGTATATAATCGGTACGGAGATCGGAATACTGCACAGGATGAAAAAAGATTGCCCGGACAAAGAGTGTTATCCGCTGTCCCCACAGGCAATATGCACAACCATGAAAAAGACCGATCTCTCCAGAGTGTACAACTCTCTCGAAAGCCTTACGCCAAGGATAGTTGTCCCGGAAGAGACCGCAGACAGGGCACGCAAAGCAATAACCAGAATGCTGGAGGTCCGCTAACAGGAAAAACGGCTCATTCGTCATCTGAATTTGTGCTGCAAATACTGCAGTCGCATCTTTTACTATAGTTAAGATATTCCATCTCGGAAGAAAGGCCGTTCCAGATCAGGAGTCTGTCCGTAAGCAGCTCACCGCTTCCAACAAGGTATTTGATAACCTCGTTTGCCTGCACCATGGCAATTATACCCGCGGTGGCGCCAACAATGGGAAAAAGCTCACCCGGCGGAGCGGAAGGAAAAAGACAATGCAGACATGCGGTTTTTCCTGGTATTATGGTTGTTGCCTGGCCATCGAAACCCCTGACAGCCCCGTGCATAAGAGGAATACCCTTATCCCGAGATACCCTGTTCAGGAGAAAACGCGTATCATAGTTGTCCATGGCATCCACTATAAGATCGGAGTCTCCTATGAGTTCCGACACGTTTGACCCGTCTATGGTACAGTTGAAGGTCTCCACCTCAACATCAGGATTGATAGAATGGATTTTCTCTTCAACGGAAACTACCTTCTCTTTGCCGATATCGGGATTCCAGTGGAGTACCTGCCTGTTAAGGTTGGAAAGATCTACGGTATCCTTATCTGCGATCCTCAGATGACCGACACCGGCAACAGCAAGGTACAACGCTACCGGACATCCGAGCCCACCTGCGCCTGCAATGAACACACGTGCATTCTTCAGACTTCTCTGTCCTTCTTCTCCAAAGAGCATGATCTGACGGGAATAGCGTATTAGTTCCTGCTCACTCAACATGCTTTCAGATTTATCTCAAGACTAAAAAACCTGCTCCTGCAAATCATGCAAAAGCTACTTTAGTATAAAAAATCAATCCTCAATCGTGAATCGATACTGAAAACAGCTATTTAAGATCAGAAACGAGTAGATATTATGAAATTACCCTGCCAGATGATAGTCTGGGATGTACTTCCCGCCATAAGAGCAGCAATCGCAGAGGAACTTGCTAACTGCGGCCTGAGCCAGCAGGAAATCGCAAAAGAGCTCGATATGGCACCTTCAGCAGTCTCACAGTACCTGTCCAAGAAAAGAGGCTACAAGATCGTATTCGAGGACAATATCAAGGAATCCATACATGTACTTGCACAGGACATAAAAGACAAGCGTGTAGAAGACCTGCCTGCCAGAATATGCCGGATATGCATGCAGATGCGTGAAGAAGATGAACAGTGCAGTCATCAGAAATAGAGTTTTTTATTCAAGCCCGCAGCTTATCTGTGAGGAGGCATCCTATGGACATAAAAAACATCAGAAATGATTTCCCGCTCCTCAAGGATCTTGCCTACATGGACAATGCCGCAACCAGCCTTTCTCCTGAAACTGTTATTCATGCAATGAACGAATTTGAAAGGCATTACCGCTCAAACGTAGGAAGAGGAGTACACAGGCTGACAACGGTCTCAACCCAGCGTTACTGGGATGCACACAGGAAAGTAGCGGAGTTCATAGGCGGTGAAAATGGCACTACTGTTCTCACCAGGAATACCACAGAAGCTGTCAACATGGTTGCCTGCGGGATTAAATGGCAAAGTGGAGACAGAGTTGTGAGTACACTGCTGGAACATCACTCAAATTTCCTTCCCTGGATGAAGCTGGGTGAAAGAGGAGTGGATTTTACACTGATCGAGCCTCACCCGGATGGCAGCATAGATTCCGCTGCTTTTGAAGACGCAATCGATGATAATACCAGACTGGTAGCACTGACCCATGCATCCAACGTCCTTGGAAATGTGCTGCCGGTAAAGGAGATCGCATCGATATGCAAGGAACACGGAGCAAAACTTCTGGTGGACGCCGCACAGTCGGTTCCACATATGCCGGTAGATGTAGAGGAGATAGGATGTGATTATTTTTGTTTTTCAGGCCATAAGATGCTCGGACCCACGGGAACCGGCATACTCTGGATGAAAGAAGAAGATATTGAACCTCTATTACTCGGAGGCGGGGCCATTGACAGTGTTTCCCGGGATAAGTATACACTTGCTGAAGGGTATCAGAAATTTGAAGCAGGGACACCTAACATCTCAGGCATGATAGGTCTGGGATATGCCGTCGATTACCTGGAAAAGCTGGGAACGGATAAGATCGAAAGACATGAGAAAAAACTCACCGGCCGATTGATTCAGGGACTTGAGGAGATAGAAAACGTGCATCTTTACGGTCCTCATGAACTTGATCACAGAATCGGGGTAGTTTCCTTCAATGTGGAAGGGATACATCCGCATGAGGTATCACACATACTTGACGAGGCTTCCGGTGTGATCACAAGATCAGGAGAACATTGCTGCCAGCCACTTATGGAATATATGGGACTTCAGAATGGCACTGTACGGGCAAGCGTTTACCTTTATAATACAGAAGAAGAGATAGACCTCCTTCTGGATACAGTTGAAGAGATCACCCGGAGGTTATGAGATGTTCAGAGAGTTACCATGTATCAAAGCAGAAGGGGAATCGTTCACACAGGATGTTCATCCGGTCATAGAGGAGATGCCACTTGCTGTCAGCGTAAATGGGCGCCATGCTCTCACGGCCATGACAAGTCCCGTGATGCTCAGGGAATTCGTTATCGGTTTTCTGTATACCGAGCGTATCATCAAGGATATTGAAGAGATAGAATCTATCCGCTTTGAGGAAAATACCGCAAGTGTACTCACGACAAATCCCTTCAAAATACTCACATCGCAGAAAACCGTGCTAAGCGGCTGCGGCGGAAGTATGTCCTTCCTTGATGTTGAGAAGCTTCCTGAAATAGATTCGGACCTCACGATCGATGCAGATAGCATAAGGGAATCCGTGAAGGAGGCTCTGCATTCCGAACTGCATGTTAAGACCGGAGGCATACACGTAGTCGGCCTGTATGGCAAAGATGGCAGGGTAGCGGTTGTGGAGGACATAGGCAGGCATAATGCCCTGGACAGGGTGATAGGATATGCCCTGGAGAAGGATATCGACCTTTCGGAAACATATGTTATATGCTCAGGAAGGATATCTTCTGAGATGGTACGTAAATGTCTTGTGGCAAATATCCCGGCCATAATCTCAAGGGGTGCCACCACAACGCTGGCGATTGATATAGCAAAGGCCAGAGGGCTGACTATAATCGGCTTTGTCAGAGGGAAGAAGATGAATATCTATTCAGGAGGACAGCGCGTAGCAGATATGTCCTCCGGGGATGCCGGCTATCTCGAAGCAAAGATGGAAGAAGAGAAAGAGATATGATCCGGGCTTAACCGCCAAAAACAACGTGGATAATACGGATCTCATCCTCATTGCGGAGGACATGATCCTCGGGTATTACCTCACCGTTCATGACCACTATGACCTCGCTCTGGCTGATTTGAAGCTCCGAGAGGAGATTCTCCACAGTCAAGGAATCGATATCCATCTCTTTTGTTTTTCCGGAACTTAAGTTTATTTTCATTTACTTACAACTCTTATGATTTTAGTAATGCTTACAAAAGACTTGTATTCACGATTGTGAATGTGCAGATAGATCAAACCCATATTTAAGTGCTGTGAAAAATAGTAAAGATACTGAATAAAATTGCTGAACTATAGAGCCTAAATATCTTACTTTTGACTATATGTATTATTTGCCAATGACTTATTTATGGAGAGGTAATAGGAGTCTTCGGTGCGGGGCCTTCTCCAACATGAATCACACCTCCTAAAACTGCTAGTCTCTCAGAAATCCGCCCCCACCATTTCTTCTGAGTCTTTTAACGGGGTTTTCAAAATCGGGCCAGTGAAAGTATTATGCATCAAATTTATCTTTAATGACGTATAATCACAGGCTGCAAATAATCATTTTAAATGGACCTGTAGTGTAGCGGATATCACTTGAGCCTCCGGAGCTTAGAACCCGGGTTCGATTCCCGGCAGGTCCGTAACAGACTCCCGGTCCTGTGAACATGAGTAAAAAGCAAAATTCAAAAAAGAAGAACTCTTCAACTGATCAAAATATCCGGAAACGCAGAATCGTGATGGTACTGGGAGTTCTCCTTATAGTTGCAGGATTTTTGGGAATAGATCTGAACCCGGAAGATGATGATGGGTGGACCGTTTCTGATGAAGGAATACTATCCTATGCCCGGATGGAAGAGATTCAATATAGTTATGAAGAGCTGAACGGTAACACCACTGATACCCTGAAACTTATCACTTTTGAAAGCCGGGGAGCTCAGATAGAGGGAATTCTAAGAATACCACAGTCTGATACCAGAGTTCCGGGAGTGGTATTACTTCCCGGAGCAGGTGTCACAAAGGAAATGCAGAATAGAGTGCCTGAAACATTAGCAGAGCTGGGATATGCATCGTTTACGATAGACCAGCGCAATCTGGGAGGCATCAACCCCGAATCAGATCTCGAGCTTTTCAAAAAAGGCGAGGAGCCTCTGGAATACCTGATGGTATACGATGCCATGATGGCTGCTGATGTTCTGCAGGACCAGGCCCGTGTGGAGGATAATATCGCAATGCTGGGGCTTAGCAACGGCGGAAGGTTTGCAATTATTGCAACTGCCATAGATCCTGATATAAAAGGCGTGATCGCCATCAGTACAGGTGGCTATGATACAGACTCCATTGACAGGAACATGGTGGCGGATGAAACTGCTTATAGGTTCTACACATCCATAGACCCGGATAACTACCTGGATATGATCCCACCCCGCAGGCTGGTCATGTTCCATTCAGTCAATGACAGCATTGTTCCCTATGAGATGGCACACAAGACATTTTCAAAAGCAGAGGAACCAAAAGCTTTCTATGGACTTACAGGGGACACTCATGGATACAGCCACGCCGCAGAGGGGTATCTGGAAAAAGAACTGGATCTGATATTTAACTGATTTCGGAATCCGGGATTTTTAAGAAAAGCTGTTAATGAATTTAGTTAACTAACAATGTATAGGAGGCCTTTTTGCAATGATTTATATGTATGCAAGTCCAAATAAGAGTGGGGGTTTAGAACGAGGTCTTCCTTACTTGATACCATATTCCTATCGGAGAAAAGGAAGAATCTTTTATTGCTCTTAAAAAAGGGTCCGAAAACAAAAGAAGAGATAAAGGATTTTTTCGATTTTCCCTGGAAATCCATGATACCGCAATTAAAAAAGCTTCTTGAGTGGAATCTCCTGAGCTATAACAAGGACAGTTATGCTCTTACACCAACAGGAGAAGCCATAGTGGATAATATGGAAAAGCTCCTCATGAGCCTGGACGTGCATGAGAATAACATGGATTACTGGATAGACCATGACCTTAGCCCGATACCAAAGGAATTGCTGTACAGGATAGGAGAGCTGGGTGAGTGTGAAGTGCTGGAGCCGAACCTGCCAAGTATCTTCGAACAACAGGAAGAGATGCTCAAAAGGATCAACGGTTCAAGTCACATATCAACGTTCATTTCCATATATCATCCTTCATATCTGCTGCCATATTCCAGTTTTCTTGACCAGGGTGTCGATGTCAGTGTGATCATGACGGATCAGGTATACAACATATTCAAAGACGACACACATTCGCAGATCGATGGCCCGTTTAGCGAGAATTCACTCTCGCAATCGCTTAAAAAGGAATATGAGAAGGAGATCGGAATACTTCTGAACGGTGGTAACTCAGATATTTCCATCTATAAGGACAGAACAAAACCCGTAAGTATCACTGTAAGTGACCAGTGCATGTCTTTCTCACTCCTTGACAAAAACGGAAGATGCACTAACCGTATAATCCTGAGTTCCGAACCAACGGCAATCAAATGGGGTGAAGAACTTTTCAACTATTACAAAAGCAGGTCCGAAATACTGAGCGACTGAGCCCGGACTTGATCTGTTCCGGGAAGGGACTTCTACAAACACTTAAAGTTTGGACCATTGTTTTTGAAGCACCTGGGCAGGTGCTTCAGTGGTCAGTACACACCCTTAGTAAAAGTTAGTTGGTTGAGGTTGTCAAGATGTGTACATATAAATCTAGGATTTATTCGTATATAACCAAACCTTGCACTACCATATACAAGAGAAAGGAATAGTATAAAACCAAAAGATTGGCAAAAGGAAATAGAATGTTCTTAAAGCTTTATCTCAGGAAGACGTCACTTTAAGATACTTTTATAGACTTTATTCAGTTAATCACGTTTGATCGGAGATACGCGTATAAAAGCCTGTCCACAGGCTGAATAAAAACCCTCTCTCTCATTTTCGTAAGCATTCTCATTGTGATATGAAGCTGTTGTCCTTTTTCGCTTGCTTATGGTAGTGCTTGCCGCTGTAACCAAGTTGTTCCCTCCTGGCAGAAAATTCCCTCAATGGAAAAATCCTTGATGTAATATAAAAAATCAAAATATAAATATATTACTGATCAAATTTACAGCTGACAATATATTAAATATAGATTCAGAAACTATTTTCCACGAACAGGGTGAAAGGATGTTTGCAGACAGACAGTATCCGGTGCATAAGAACAATATCAGGGGAATTATCTTTGATATGGATAACACCCTCTTTGATTTTGTGGAGGCAAAGATATCTGCCTGTACGGCTATTATTGAACATATTGGCAATGGAGACGGACATGAACTCTTCAATTACTTCCGCAGGGGCATACATGGGTTTGAGAGTACCGAGAACATAAGTGATTATATGAAAGACAACGGTCTCTTTTCCGAAAACCGTTTTCTTGAATGCTGTGGTATATACGAAAAAGAGAAGCTACGATCAGTACGACTCTATCCCGGCGTCAGGAACACCATAACGAAGCTCAGGTCAATGGACATCATGCTGGGGATACTTACGGATGCGGAAATGAAGAACGCCAGGGCAAGACTGGAGAAGGTCAGGCTTTACGATCACTTTGATTCGCTCTTCACATTCGATATCACCGGATCTAAAAAACCTTCACACGGGGCATTCACCTACGCCCTTGATTCCATGAAACTCGAAGCCAGTGAAACACTGTTTGTAGGAGACAGTCTGAGAAGGGACATCGCACCTTCCAGACGTCTCGGAATGCTGACAGCTCATGCGATCTACGGGGACAGGAACACCGACATGGACAGGGAGAATATTGAGGAAAAGCCGGATCATGTGCTCAATAACTTCAGCGATATACTTGAGCTTATAAAAGACGGAGACGAAGATGAAGAACACGAATTATGATGTCATCGTAGTCGGAGCCGGACCTGTGGGTTCCACGGCAGCAAGATATGCTGCCATAAACGGTGCAAGCGTGCTGATGGTGGAGGATCATGCATCCGTTGGTTCACCAGTGGGATGTACGGGACTGCTGAGCACGCGGGCGGTAGCCGAGTGTGATGTCAGACCGTCTGACAGATTCGTCCTGAACAGTGTACGTGGTGCCTTCGTACATCCCATGAACGGGGAGAGCCTTCCCATCGATGGTAAAGAGAAAAAGGCATACGTGGTCTCAAGAAAGAACTTTGACAGGACCCTTGCATCCATGGCACTTGAAAGTGGTGTTGAACTAAAGCTCAATACAAGGGCTACGGACCTGAAATACGTAAACGGTGTTCAGAAATTATCCGTAATTGAGAACGGTCAGCATAGAGAGATAAAAACAGGTGTGGTCATCGGTGCCGATGGTGTGCGTAGCCGTATTGCAAGGATGGCAGGACTCGGGAGTGTTAAAAAAATACTGCCGGGAGTACAGATAGAAGCTCCTTACAACTCACCTGATACGGACTTTGTAGAACTCTTCGTCGGCTCACAGGCACCTGGGTTCTTTGGCTGGGCTGTACCTGTTGATGATAAGATATCACGCATAGGACTGGCAATTGACAGCAATACAGATGAAAGTGTTCTGACCTGCCTTGACCGAATGCTGAAAAACAACCCCCATATTGCGTCACGCCACAGGGGAGGACATCTAGACCTTGTGACAGGAGGGATACCCATCGGACCGCTTGAAAAGACCTATGCCGAAGGTACTCTTATTGTAGGAGATGCTGCGGGACAGGTCAAACCAACTTCCGGCGGAGGAGTCTATACAGGCGCCGCGTGTGCCAAGATAGCAGGAGAGCTTGCTGCAAAGGCTGCACTGGAGGATGATAATTCCGCACAGAGGCTTTCAGAGTATGACCGCAGGTGGAGAGAGAAACTTGGCAGGGAACTTGCGATCGGAATGAATATCCATAATTTTATTGCAGGACTTGAAGATGAAAAGATGGATGAGCTTATAGCTTCCATGAACAAAGAATCAATACTTGAGACAATCACCGAGTACGGTGATATGGACCATCCATCAATAGTCGTAAAAAAACTACTTAGACCATCAAACTCCAGACATCTGCTAGGGGTTTTCAGTGCCTTTGCAAAAGCTGTGCTCTAATTAGTAGATACTTACGCCTCTGACCGTTCTGAGAGCCAGGAGTTCCTCAACAATACTACCCGGAACCTTTGTATCAGTGATTATTGTAAGTTTTGGCTCCGTGGTGAAGAACGGGTCATCCGAGACCGCCTGCCTGATGCTTATATCATGATGCGCGATGACTGTGGATACCTCTGCGATGATGCCTTTATTTACCGCATCATCCGGCGTGATTATGATGACACCAAGTCCCAGTAACGGGGCTACATCACGCAGGAAGGGGATCGATCTTACATTCTGGAAGATCTTGCGCAGGAGTTCATCGGATAATATTGTCTCTGTTGTCGAGTCCACAACACGCCTGTCGACACCCGCCTCCCTTGCGAGCTGGGTATGGGCGATTTCGATAGCACCTGATATTACCTTCCCTTCATCGTTGACCTGGAAGCCGCGCTCGAACAGAAGTCGCAGAACTTTCTGTTGTGCGGGATGTTTTTCAAATTTATTGAGTAGTATACTCCACATAACACCATGTAATCCCTGAAAGTATTAAGAATTTAAGGTTATTCAGGCACTCTAACAGATAACATTATTGAAAGAAGAAAGAAGAAAAGCATTTTAAGGATTAGGTCATTTAATACAGTCTGCTAGTTATTTAATAACGCACGTTTACCCGGAGTTGAAACGCTCGTTATCCGGATGGAAAAAGATCATCCTGCCATTTCTAAAGAAGTCAGTTTTACCGGGAATATCGGACAGCTTGCTCTTAAAGGAGGAACAGAATGAAAACATACAGGGACTATGATGACCTTCCGAAGATAAAATTGCCATATGGGCAGGAAGTGTCAATCAGTGACAGTACGATACGTGATGGTGCCCAGATGCCAGGTATCGTTGTGAGAAGTCATCACAAAGTGAAGATATACGAATATCTGCACAGAATAGGCATTGAAAAGCTGGAGACATTCGTCTACAACGAAAGGGACAGAAAAGCCATCAGTCTGATGCAGGACATGGGATACGAATTCCCCGAGATCACAGGCTGGGCCCGTGCAAATCCTGCAGACATAGACATGGTCCTGGATGTTGACGGTATTGAAGAGACAGGCATCCTCATGTCAGTGTCAGACCCGCACATCTTCGACAAGATGGGTCTGCCAAGCCGTGAGGCGGCTGAAGAGAAGTACTTGGAAGCACTTCAGTACGCTGTTGACCATGGCCTCAGGACAAGAGCACACATTGAGGATATGACCCGTGCTGACAACTATAATTTCGTCTTCCCTCTTATCGAGAAGATCATAGACATCGATCCAGAGTGTACGATACGTATCTGTGATACAATCGGTTACGGTGTACCTTTCACAGGTGTGGATGAACCTTACGGCATACCCACCATTGTCAGGTACCTCAAGGAAAAGATCAACGTCAAGAATATCGAGACCCACTGCCATGATGATTTCGGCCTTGCAGTTCCGAACTCTTTAGCAGGCTACTGGCATGGCGCCAACTGGTCGAATGTCACTTTCCTTGGAATCGGGGAAAGATCAGGTAACGCAGAAATGGAAAAGCTGCTTCTTTTCCTGAAGAGGCGTATTGAAGGATTCGACAAATATAATCTTGACTGTGTTGCCGAGTTCTCCCGGTACATGGAGAAGGAGATCGGTATCAGAATACCAAGGAACAAGTCTGTTATCGGTAACAACGTCTTTGCCCATGAGTCAGGAATCCACACAGCAGGTGTAATCAAGAATCCGTTCACCTACGAACCATATCCACCTGAGATCGTTGGAGGAAAGAGGAACTTCCTTGTGGGTGATTCGTCAGGTATTGAAGTCCTGAGGTTTAAGGTACAGGAGACCCTGAATGAACTGATGGATGTTAACATCGAGATAGAGAAGAATGACAAGCGTCTGCGTTCCATACAGGCCGATATCCAGAAGCTCTACAATGAGGATAAAAGGGTTTCATGTATTTCCGATGAGGAAATTCTCGGATACGTCAAAAAATACTTCATGTTCAACCCCATGGTCAGAAAAGAAATGCATCGTGATGAAGACGGCGAAAAAGAAGTCAAATCAGAGGCCACACCCGGCATCAAACCGCGCATGCATGATACCATAGACTGAACAAGAAATAATTAATTTTTAATATATTATCTGCTGGCTGGAAATACCCAGCAGAATTGTATGGCGGGATTTCCGCCATTATCTGTTTTTTAGAGAAAATTGTCCTGAGACGTATCAGCTTGTATGATCTTCAGGCTCATCAATTTCTATAACATCCGCGATTGGAGCGTTGTTCTTTACGGATTCGATACCTTTCATACAACCTGCCTTACTTGCGTAGGCCTGACTGACTGCAATGATCTCCCCGTTCGGAGCCTTCAACCTGAATCTGTACTTATCACTCTTGTCCCTGAACATTTCAAATTTTGGCATATAATACACTCTCCTTATGTAAAACAGGTAAGCTATCTACTCCCTGTATTAGTCCCCGATATAGATTAGCAGAGCCATCTATTAAAAAGTTTGGGGATATGTCCGGGGATAAAGTGATTCTGCAGTCCGGTCGGTAAAAGAAGACGCATCTGTCTTCCCAACCCAGGCAGAAGCGGAAGCTTTAGCTCCCTGATCACAGTGCTAATTTTGATACTAAAAAGCCCCGCCCGAAACCGGGGCTTTCCTTTTGTTTCCACAATAGAATTAAATAGAATCGATGATCCCATTCAAAGTCGCACTGGGCCTCATGGCCTGGGATCTCAACTCCTCATCCGGAGCGTAGTATCCTTTGATATCCATAGCTTTACCCTGAGCTTCTAACAACTCATTGGCAATCTTCTCTTCATTTTCCACCAGATCTTTAGCCACAGGTTCAAAAATCGCTTTTAACTGGCTATCTTTCTCCTGATCAGCCAGAGCCTGAGCCCAATACATTGCCAGATAAAAATGAGATCCTCTGTTATCGATCTCATTCACTTTTCTTGAAGGTGATTTTCCGTTTTCCAGAACAAGCTCTGTTGCTTTATCCAATGTTTCTGCTAAAACCAGAGCTTTAGGATTATCATAACTGTTGCCCAGATGCTCCAGAGAAGCAGCTAAGGCCAGGAATTCCCCCAGAGAGTCCCAACGCAGGTGACCTTCCGATTCAAATTGCTGTACGTGTTTGGGTGCCGAACCGCCGGCTCCTGTCTCGAAAAGTCCACCGCCATTCATCAGGGGAACGATTGATAGCATTTTCGCACTGGTCCCCACTTCCAGAATGGGGAAGAGGTCTGTCAGATAATCTCTCAAAACATTTCCCGTCACAGAGATCGTATCTTTGCCATCTTTAATTCTCTCCAATGAAAACCTGGTCGCTTCAACAGGAGATTTGATCAATAGTTCCAGACCATCAGTATCATGATCTTCCAGATATTTATTCACTTTTTTAATGAGCTGTAAGTCGTGAGCTCTGTTCTCATCGAGCCAGAAGACTGCAGGATCGCCTGTCTCTCTGGCTCTTCTCACGGCCAGCTTGATCCAGTCCTGAATTGGTGCGTCTTTCGCCTGACACATGCGGAAGATATCTCCTTCCTCTACCGGCTGTTCAATAAGTACATTACTGTTGTCATCGATAACCTGAACTTTTCCTGTACCAGTCATCTCAAAGGTCTTGTCATGTGAGCCATATTCTTCAGCTTTTTGCGCCATAAGCCCCACATTGGAAACGCTTCCCATTTTTGATGGATCAAAGGCACCGTGTTTTTGACAGAACTCAATAGTTTCCTGATACACTCCCGAATAAGAGCGGTCTGGAATTACGGCTTTCATATCTTTCAGTTTCCCGTCTGGTCCCCACATGCAGCCTGATGAGCGGATTGCTGCAGGCATGGAAGCGTCGATGATAACATCGCTGGGAACATGGAGATTGGTAATCCCCTTATCGGAGTTAACCATAGCCAATGCCGGTCTTTTTGTATACACAGCTTCGATATCTGCTTTGATCTCAGACTGTTTATCTTCAGGCAGATTCTGGATCTTTGTATAGAGATCTCCCAGTCCGTTGTTGGGATCTACACCCAATTCTGAAAGCAGATCACCATATTTATCAAATATATCTTTAAAGAAGACTTTGACCACATGACCGAAGATAATAGGGTCGGAAACTTTCATCATTGTCGCTTTCAAATGAACGGAGAATAAGACATCTTTAGCTCTGGCATCTTCTATCTGTTCAGCCAGAAATGCCTGAAGCGCTTTTTTGTTCATAACAGCTGCATCAATGATCTCTCCGGTCTGAAGAGGGGCTTTGTCTTTTAATATTGTTTTATTACCAGCGTCATCCGTAAAGATAATTCTGTAATTGCTAGCCTCTTCAATTTCAACAGATTTTTCACTGCCGTAAAAATCTCCCTCAGCCATGCTGGCTACATGGGATCTGGAATCGGACTTCCATTCCCCCATGGAATGGGGATGTTTTTTCGCATAATTTTTTACAGCTTTAGGAACTCTGCGGTCAGAATTCCCTTCTCTAAGTACCGGGTTAACAGCACTGCCTTTGGCAATATCGAATTTCGCTTTGATCGCCTTTTCTTCATCATTGGAAGGATTTTCGGGATAATCGGGCAGATCATACCCTTTAGCCTGGAGTTCTGCGACTGTCGCTTTTATCTGGGGAACTGAAGCGCTGATATTGGGTAATTTGATAATGTTGGCTTCCGGAGTTAAGACCATCTCTCCCAATTCGGAAAGGGCATCGGAAATCTTCTGGTCCTCCGTCAGTCTTTCGGGAAACTGGGCAATGATCCTTCCCGCCAGGGAGATATCCCTCGTTTCCATAGTGATTCCGGCGTTTTTCACATAAGCCTGTACAATAGGCAGGAGCGAACTGGTTGCCAAAGCCGGAGCTTCATCGGTTTTTGTATAAATGATCGTAGATTTCTGTGACATGTTAATCCCTTTATCTGTAAATTAATATTGCTCAAATGCAATACGTTTTTTAGCAAATTGTAATTTGACAGGAAACAAATAATTTTCAAATAGTTCCGTTTTTCAGTATTAACTATATCCCCGAAGTATTTCACTCATATTCTCACGTTCCAATAATTCATATAAACGTAAAGAGCAAATTGCTTTATTAACGACTACATCATATATATGTCATGCCCAAAAGAAAAAAATAAAGCGGAATCAGACCAAAAATTCAGCTTTTCCCGTAAAGTCCGGTGACCTTTGCCAGATTTATCAATCTCAGGATCGTTACAGAAAAAACGTAGATCAGACCCACTAACAGAACTATAAGAATAATAGTCGCTTCTAAGGAAAGATCCGCATAGAACAGGGTTGCAGAGGCAATGGATATAAGAATTATCTGACCTACCAGGGATAACAGGCTAAGCCAGACATACTTTTTCTTTACAAAAATCGTCAAATCCATGAGAGATTATTGATGTCAGAATCATTTATACATGTTTACCAACTCACATCTTTCCGGCAATTAACTCAATGAGAAATCTACAACACTAGAATTTTACATCATGATAACATATGAACAAACATGACACCTGATTTCCCGATCACAGATGAACATATGCACATAGACCCCAGAGCCAAAGGTCTAAAGGCGGTCAAGGATTTCCAGAACACAGGTGGAACTCATATATTCCTTGTGATGAAGCCAAGCTGGACACTTGGAATTAAGGTCACAAAGCCCGAAGACCACATATCTGTCTTTGAGGAAACCATCGACATCTCAAAACAGATAAACGAGACTGGAATCACATCCTTCCCGGTCCTCGGAGTCCATCCCGCAGAGATCACAAAACTCATCGAATACATGGACCTTGAAAAAGCAGTTGAGACAATGAAAGGCGGCCTGGAGGTCGCTGCAGGCTATGTGGAAAAAGGACTGGCTGTGGGGTTGAAAAGTGGAAGACCTCACTATCCTGTTTCCGAAGAGGTATGGGATGCTTCCAACGAGATCATGGAACATGCCTTCAGCCTTGCCGCAGACCTTGACTGTGCAGTCCAGTTGCATACAGAAAGCGTGGGTAAGCCTGAGCTTATTGATATCACAGAGCGTGCAAAAAAGACAGGTATCAAGCTACACAGGGTGGTCAAACACTATGCTCCACCACTGATTGATGTCTGCGAGAACCTAGGAATATTTCCGGGAGTGCTTGCCGGCAAGGGAGCCATTGAAGAAGCGCTTGAGCAGGGAACCCGCTTTATGATGGAAACCGATTATATTGACGATCCTGAAAGACCGGGTGCGGTACTGGGACCAAAGACGATTCCAAGAAGAACCCTCAAACTTGTGGAGCAGTTCGGAGAGGAGCCATTCTGGAAGGTCCACAAGGAAAATCCCGAGAAGGTCTACGATGTGGATATCGAGATATAATACCCAAGTCTGACGGAATCATTACGAAGCCATATACGTCATCCGATCAGCAGAATATATACGTCCATTACGTTCGTTCCCGTGGGACCTGTAATGAGCAGATCTCCGATCTCCCTGAAGAACTCATACGAATTATTCTGCCGGAGCAGGGCCTTTGCATCTATGTGCACATTTTTGCTCTTCTCAAGGGAATAACCATCCGCAAATGCCCCGGCAGCATCCGTGGGACCGTCGTTACCGTCTGTTGCCGCCGGAACAAAGAGGATGTTTTCAAGTCCCCGGGTTTCAAGCGCAAAAGACAGGGCCATCTCCTGGCATCTGCCACCTTTGCCCTTCCCTTTTATCCTTACAGTGGTTTCCCCGCCTGCAAGAATACAGGCAGGGGGTGACAATGGCCTGGATTCCTTTCTTTCCTCTCTGGCAATGGCTGCAAAGACCCTGGCGATCTCACTTGCCTCGCCAACCAGTGAAGATGTGAGCACCAATGTGTTGTATCCCAGTTCCTTTGCCCTTTTTTCCGCTTCATGCAGCGCGAGGGAATTGTTTCCTACAAGGTAATGATGACATCTTTCAAAAACCGGGCCTTCGGATTTGGGAGTATCTTCCACCACACCCTCAAGTCCGTCCTCAACCAGGCCCTCTACTGCAGGAGACAATTTCAGATCGTATTTTTCAACAATTTGCTGGAAATCCTCAAAGGTAGACCTGTCAGGCACAGTGGGTCCGGAAGAGATGACGTCAAGGGGGTCGCCCACGACATCCGAAAGAATAAGGCTGATAGACTCTGACGGGTAAGCCATCTTCGCAAGTCCTCCACCCTTTACAGCAGACAGGTGTTTTCTTATTGTATTGATCTCATCGATGGTTGCTCCCACACGCATGAGCTTATTTGTCAGGCTGATAAAATCCGAGAGGGAAATACCTTTTCTCGGCAGGGTCATAAGTGCTGAGCCTCCTCCGGAGATCAGGAAAAATACAAGGTCCTTTGATCCGGTCTTTTCCAGAAGGTCACGGATGCACTCTGCCGCGATCACACCGTTCTTATCGGGGATAGGGTGACCTGCCTCCATGATGTTCACTTTCTTCAGTGATCCCCCAAAGCCATACTTCGTCACCGCACAACCACCGGACAGATCATCTCCCAGAATTTCCTCCAGAGCCTTTGACATGGCAACCGAGGCTTTCCCGAAAGCTACCAGATAGATATTCTCATAAGAAGATATATCGAATGAATCCGCCCCGACATTGAGACGGTCACCTTCCCTGCTTACTGCCCTAAGAACGCATGAGAAGGGGTCCACTCCAGAAATGATATTTGAAACTATATCCCTGGCATCGGATCTCAAATCATCAGACATGTGATCCCTCTATCCGACTACAAAGAATCATTCTTTAAGCTCTCCCGTAAAGTGCAGTCAGTTTTCCTTCTGCAAGAACATGCCCCTGCATACCCTGTTCCAGCTCATCGATCTTTGATCCTCCCTCCAGTTCAAGTTCGGTGTCAAGGGCAAATACCCTGAATACAAATTCGTGAGTGCCCGAGGGAGGACAGGGGCCTGTATAGGAAGCTTTTCCGTAACTGTTCCGGCCCACAACACCCGGGACACTGTTTTCTTCAATCCCTGATTCGGGTATTATGTTCCATACAGCCCAGTGAACGAAATTACCTGAAGGGGCATCCGGGTCTGTAATAATCAATACCAGACTTTTTGTTGCCTCGGGCAAATTCTCAAATTCAAAAGGAGGATTGACATTTTCCCCGTCACATGTATACTTTGCCGGTATCTTATCCCCATCTTCAAAAGCACTACTTGTAATCATAATGTCATCTTCCCCGGAATTATTCTGTATATCCCCATCCGATTCGTTGATAAGACGATCCGGTTCCTCCTGTGATTCGTTACTGCTATCTGCTATGCATCCTGAAACCAGACTTACAAATGTCAGAATCATTAAAACGATAACAAATCCCGACAAATTCCTGGATATCATGAACACACCCCGGAAGGATAAGGATTACAGCATATCCTGATTAAAACTCAGCATGCTGACTATTTAGCGCTTTTGCACCACAGTTATGTAGAAATAATCACTTCATATGAGTCTTAAAAAGAATGAAGGATTTTACTGCTCTGCCTGTTCGCTGTCATACTGTATTCCGCCTGAAGTTGCTTGCTTTTCTTCCGGCATGATAACCCAGGCGATCACATAGGCCAGGACACCAATTATCCCAAAACTGAATATGGTGATCACTGCCCAGATAAGTCGTATCACAACAGGATCTACACCTATATATTCACCGATTCCGCCGCATACGCCTGCTATCATCCTGTTGTCCTTCGATCTTGTCAATTCTTTGCCCATATTTTCACTACCCAATCCTGATAATTTTATTCTTCACATCTACTTTAGCAAAAGTTAGCATATAAACTTACCTGTAAAGAAGAGAATATACGGAATAATTACAAATGACAAAGCCTGCAATTGGAATTCTCGCATTCCTCATTCTCAAATTTCCATTTAAGGCCCCATCTTTTTATATTCTGGATAACCCTGATGAAATCCTCGCCGCCTTCGGTCAGAGAATACTCACTCTTAATGGGAACTGTGGAATCATCGATATTCTTCTCAATAAAACCCTGCTCTTCCAGTTCTTTTAGCCTTGTGGACAGGGTTTTGGGAGTAACATCCTGCAGTTTGCCTTTTAGCTCATTGAAACGCTTTTTTTTGTTCTCGCCCTTGTAGAGCTCGAGTAGGATGCACAGGGACCATTTTTTCCCTATGATGTCCACCGTTTTATAAATAGTACAGTCTTTCATGATATCTAATTGGAAACCATCCAATATATAAGCCACTATACTTAATATATCAGGGTAAAGTAAAATATTATCGATTAAGGAGTGATATAATGGAAAGATCAAGAGATTTACTTGAAAAGGGAGCAATTCTGCAAAGGGACAAGCAAACATATGCAATAGCACCACACCTTCCAGGTGGTATCGTCTCAGCAGAGCAAATGCGTAAGATTGCGGATGTTGCTGAAAAATATGATGCTGCAACACTAAAGGTTACCTCATCCCAGAGAGTTGCCATTGTCGGACTGAAAGAAGAAGACCTTGATAATGCATGGGATGACCTTGGAATCAAACCAGGTGCTGCAATCGGAGTTTGTGTAAGAAGCATAAAGATATGCCCAGGTACGACATTCTGTAAGCGCGGACAACAGGACTCAGTGGGTCTTGGACTCAAACTCGACGAAAAGTATCATGGAATGCCATTACCATCAAAGTTCAAGATGGCTGTATCCGGTTGTGCAAACTCATGTTCAGAGCCTGCTATAAAGGATATCGGTATCATGGGTACAAGGAAAGGATATACCGTCATGGTCGGAGGAAATGCAGCTCTTAAACCAAGAATCGGTGATATCATCGCAGACGAGCTGGATGAGGATGAGGTTCTTGACCTGGTAGACAGAATCATTAAATTTACCAAGAACAATGATTCAAAGCACCGTCTTGGCAGAGTGATCGACGAGATGGGACTTGACAAGTTCAAGGAAGAAGTCGGAATCAGATAATCCGGTCCTGCAAAAGAACCGGGTCAATCGGGGATTTTCCCCGTCACTTTTTCTTAAAACGGAGTTGCTATTATCGAAGATACTGAAAAAATAACAAAGATTGCAGTTATAAGATGCGATATTGTCTCCGAGGCATGTCCGGGAGTAGGCTGCTTCATGGCATTTAACAAACGCAGCATGCATTTCAACAATTATGATGATAAAGCTGAAATGGTAGCCTTTTTTACATGCGGCGGATGTTCCGGAAGAAGGGTATATCGCCTGATCAAAGCGATCAAAAAGCGCGGGGTTGATGTGGTACATCTGAGCTCTTGCATGCAGATGGAAAATTATCCCAGATGCCCGCATATAGATGAAATAAAAAAGACTATCATGGATGCAGATATAGAAATTATTGAAGGAACACATCACTGATAGTGGGGAAAATATCATGGTCAATAGAACGATGGTTAAGATAGATGAAGAGAAATGTACAGGCTGTGGAAAGTGTATCGCCCCATGTGCAGAGGGTGCCATAGAGCTTGTAGATGGCAAGGCTAAGGTCGTATCTGAGGAACTCTGTGACGGAATGGGATTCTGTATCGGAGTATGTCCTGTCGGTGCGATAACTGTAGAACAAAGACAGGCACTGGAATTCAACCCTGAGAAGGCCGAAGCCCAGCCCAAAAAGACAGATTCATCCATACAATGTTTCAAATGCGGTTGCGGAGAAGATAATGCGTACCTGCTCCCTGTCAGGCACGGCATGGAAAGCCTGTGGGTATGCACACGCTGTCTTCCGCAGTTGATACACGGATAATATTGCATGAAACTTGAGATTGAACTTACAGGGCCAGCAGACTACCTGTGTGATTATACATTCAATTTCCACTGGCATAATCAGGATATCGGATCCGATGATGTAATACCCGGCCAGAAAGATACACAGTACAGCTACGGCGACCTTGTAAGAAGTTTGAAGGCAGAGGAGGAGGTACACATCAAAGGAGATGCAGGTAAGAACTTTGCATATAGCATGGGTGCCGACCTGAAACACTTTGGCGGAAGCGGAAATGCCGAAAACGCAGGAAGGGTATTCCTTGACGGGAATGTCGGTTCTGAAGCTGGAATGGGAATGGTATCCGGCATACTCTATATTAGTGGGCAGATAGAGGAGCCATTTGGGAATATCATTGAAGTTGTCTCGGATATCGATGGCTACCGCAAATTCCGCTCTGTCACTGATATTGTCTGCAACGGTCCAGGTAGTGATGTTATCATCTCAAATAGATACAATGCAGACGAAGGGACACTGATCCTGGATGACGGCATTCCCAGAGGTACGGTTGGTGCACGGTGCCACAAACACGTGAACATAATTATCAAAGGTAATACCCACAACGGAACAGGTGTCCTTATGAAAGAGGGTGTTGTTACCGTCCACGGTAATGCAGGCATGAATGTAGGATCCCACCTTGACGGCGGGACAGTTATCGTTCAGGGAAGTGTAGGAGAATTTGCAGGCGCGTATATGAAAAGCGGAATACTCACCTTCCATGAAGCAAAGGGATTTATCGGAGCCGGCATGTCAGGCGGATCGATCTATTCAAAAGCTAAAGTAAAGGCCAGCCCGCCTGCCACAAAGGTCAGAATGAAAGGAAATGACATCTCTCTCATAAGAAAACTAATGGACGCCGGAAGAGTGGAGTCCATGCTCTACAATAAATACGAAGTCGGCGAGGAAAAAGAGAAATATATGGAAGTCCGTATGAGGGACGGATCCATTGTTATGAGGAAAATTGAATGATAGTGATCATTCAATATCAATGAATTTGAGCAGATTTGTTCCTCCGGGACGACCACGACCTGATGGCTGTCCCTGTGTGAGAATGATCATATCGCCAGTACCTACGATTCCTGATCTTTTCAGATGCCCGGTTGCAAGGGCTTCCCAGTCATCCACACCATCCTTTACGTATGTCGGGTAGACAGCATACTGCAGAGCAAGCTGCTCACATGTATTGGCATAGCGGCTGAATGCAAGTATCCAACGGTCGGGTCTGAAGCGGGAGATATTTCTCGGGGTCTTTCCTGATACCGTGGGAGTGACAACATATTTTATTTCCAGTACCTGGAGAGCATCATTGACCTGCATGGAGATCATATCCTCCACACCAAGGTGCATGCGACGCAGAGCCCTTTTCATAAGTTCTATGCCTTCCTTGGTCTTACTTCTCCATTCCTCAGTGGAAATTGCGATCTGCACCATCATCTTCACTGTTTCCACAGGATACTTACCCACAGCAGTTTCTGCCGAGAGCATCACCGCATCCGTGCCGTCTATAATAGCATTCGCAACATCCGTTGCCTCTGCTCTCGTAGGACGGATATTCTCGACCATGGATTCGAGCATCTGGGTAGCAGTGATCACCGGTTTGCTGAGAAGGTTTGCCTTGTGTGTGATGTCCTTCTGCACTACCGGGACATTCTCAATGGGTATTTCCACACCCAGATCCCCGCGGGCTATCATGATACCATCACTTTCCCTGATGATTTCGTTGATATTCCTTACAGCAGCTTCCCTCTCGATCTTGGCAACGATGAATATCTTTTTTCCTTTATCTGCCGCATAAGCACGCAGTTTCCTGATGTCTTCCCCGGATTCCACAAAGGACACACCAAATACATGCAGTCCTTCTTCGAGGGCAAAATCAACAATTTCCAAATCCCTGCCTGTGATCGGGTCAATGAAAAGGGCCGACCCCGGTATATTTAGTCCTTTATTGGAAGAGAGGGGACCTCCGACCACTACTTCACAATGAACATAATCACCCTGTATATCAGTACATTCCAGCTGAATAAAACCGTCATTGAGATAGAGAGGTTTGCCTACATCTATGCTTTCGGATAATCTCTGGTAGTTCACAGGGATCAGTGATTCCGTTCCCGCTACATCCTTTGTGGTCAAGGTCACTTTTTCCCCTTTTTTCAAAAACACCGGCTCTTCAGAGAAACTACCAACCCTCATCTTAGGACCAGGCAAATCTGCCAGTATTGTGACCACCCTGTTCAGCTCTGATGACAGGGCCCTTATTCTTTTGATCACCTTTCGCTGGTCTTCCAGATCACCATGAGAGAAGTTCAGCCTTGCAACGTTCATACCACTCAGTATCAGCTCCCTCAGAACATCCTCGGAAGAAGATGCGGGACCAATCGTACACACGATCTTGGTTTTGTTCTCTGACAGGTGCATTGTTTCATCCATCCTCAGTTCCACCTTTACTTACCATATGGAACTGACCGAATTAAGGTTTATTCCGCAGTATTCAAGCGGCTTTATATAATCCTGAATTAAATGATAAGTCATCAAGAATTGTTATAATGATATAAAACAATATTAATTATCGGAGTGAAACTATGACAAATACGGTTTATGAACTAAAGGATGAACAAAAGCAAGAGCTTTCGTCCATGTTCGGGAAAGGGGTCAATTTCAGTGAAAAGGAAAGACACTACTACACACATGATGTAGGCGCGTTACCCGGCCTTGTGAAAAAAGTGGTAGGCAATACAAAACCTGCTGCAATTGTAAAGGTTGTCAATGAGGACAAAGCAGTCGAACTTATGAATTTCGCGCGCAAGTACGGAATTCCCGTGGTACCAAGGGCAGGTGCATCTTCAGGTTACGGCGGAATTATCCCGACGCGCGGAGGCATTGTCGCAGACGTGACTCCCATGCGGAAGATAATCGATGTCGATAAGGAGAATCATCTTGTTACCGTGGGTGCAGGCATTGTCTGGTACGACCTGGAAACAAAGCTCAATGAAGAAGGACTCGCAGTGCAGGCTGTACCTTCAAGTGCACTTTCAGCAACCGTTGGTGGCTGGCTTGCCCAGAACGGCGTAGGTTACGGAAGTTATGAATATGGCTGGTCACAGGATACCATGGAATCCGCCCGTGTGGTACTTCCAAACGGTGAGGTAAGGGATTTCTCAGGAGAGGAACTCAATAAGATAATCGGCACCATGGGAACGACCGGTATCATCACCCAGGTAACCCTCAGGGTCAGGGATTATGAAAAGACCGCCGCGATCTCTGCGGAGTTCCCGGATTCAAGCAGCATGAAGGAAGCTATCAGGAAGACCGGGGAGAAGAACATACCCATATGGGCAATCTCATTCATCAATCCCCAGTGGGCCGGCATGAAGAACCGTGCACCATACAAGACACACTACGGTGAAACAGTTGAGGAAGACAGGCCGGAGCTTCCTGAATCGTATATTTGTAATTTCGCCTATCCCGAATCAAGGGATGTCAGCGGTCTAAAAGAGGTCATTGAGGAGGCAGGAGGAAAAGTACTGCCTGAAGAGATCGCAGAACATGAGACTGAGGAGTGGTTCAGGTCCATGAAGGTCAAGAGGCTCGGACCCTCGTTCATACCTGCTGAAGTTGTGGTTCCTGTGGACAAGATCGATACCATGTTCAAAGAGATCGGTGACAGGGTCGGACTGCCGGTGCTCGTGGAAGGCATGGTTACAAAAGGTGATGAAGCAGTTATGCTCTGTTTCATGCCACACTCGGAAAAATCATTCAAGTACAATCTTGCATTCCCGCTTGCTCTGAGTATTGTTAAAATCGCTGAGGAGAACGGTGGAAGAATCTACTCATCAGGACTGTACTTCTCGAAACAGGCAGAGAACGTCTTTGGCAAGCGACTTCCAGCCATCCAGGAGTTCAAGAAGCAGATCGATCCGGATGATATAATGAACCCGGAGACACTCACGGGCAAGCCGATGCTCAGGACAGGACTATCGTTTGCAAAGACATTTGAGCCAATGGCACGTGCGGTGGGCAATATGTCCGGGGTGGACAAACAGGAATTCAGCGAGACAAAAGGCATTCCCGGTGATATCGTATCACATGCATACACCTGTGCACAGTGCGGATACTGTGTCAACGAATGTGACCAGTACTACGGCAGGGGCTGGGAATCCCAGTCACCAAGAGGCAAGTGGTTCTTCCTCAAGGAATACTTTGCCGGAAGGATGGACCTTGACCAGGAACAGGCCGATACCTTCCTTGCATGTACCACCTGTGAGATGTGTGATTACTACTGCCAGCTTGACCTGCCCATCGAGCGCTCATGGATGACTCTCAGGGAGAATCTTGTCCAGAAGAGAGGCATGATGACCATCCCACCCTTTGAAATTATGGCACAGAGTCTTGATAATCAGAGGAATATCTGGGCCAGCTACAGAACTGACAGGGACAAGTGGATGCCGGATGACATCCGGGCAAAAATCAAGGACAAGGCTGATATCGCCTATTTCGCAGGATGTACCGCATCCTTTGTTGAGAAGGACGTTGCCGTGGGAACAGTCAGGCTGCTTGATGATGCAGGTATAGATTTCACGTATCTCGGAGACAAGGAAGCCTGCTGTGGTATACCCATGCTGGTTGCAGGAAAATGGGATGTCTTTGAGAGAATACTGAAAATGAACATTGCCAACATGCAGAAAGCAGGTGCCAAGACGGTTGTTACATCATGTCCCGCCTGCCTGCTTATGTGGAGGACCATCTACCCGCAGTGGGCGGAGAAACTCGGTATGGACTTTGACATCGAAGCAAAGCATTATTCCGAAGTCCTCATGGATAAGCTGGATGTGCTCAAACCCAAGTTCAAGGTACCACTGAACAAGACTGTTGCATGGCACGATTCATGCCACATTGGCAGGGCCGGTGCGGGAATATATGATGCACCACGTGAACTACTCAAGGCGATTCCCGGTATAAAGTTCAAGGAAATGGAGCACAACCGTGAGAAAGCGCTCTGCTGTGGTTCCGTGGTCACGCTTATAGATGAGCCTGATGTTGCCAGCAAAATTGGTAACGTACGTCTTAAGGAAGCCGAGGATCAGGATGCTGACATCATGGCCGCACTTTGTCCTTGCTGTGTTGTTCAGTTCAGGGTGGCTGCACAGGAGAATAATGTCAATATGGAGATACAGGACCTTGGTGCGCTTGCAGCCCGCAGTCTTGGTTACGACATACCGGATTCCACAAACGATGCACTTGTTGCCTGGGCGACCTTCGACAAGATGATCGAGCTCATGGAACCCGAGAACATGACCGAGATGATGGTGGAACTTCTGCCTGACATGATCGATGCCATGCCTTCATACATGCAGACCATGATGAAGACGGTAAAATACGTACCGGGAATGGATGCCCTCATGAAACCAATGATGCCAAGGATGATGCCACTTCTTATGCCATCCCTTATGCCAAAGGTGATGCCCAAGATGCTTGTGGCTGTCGAGAAGAGAGTACCCATGCCCGATCACATGAAGGAGCAGATGCCGGATCTTATGCCGTCGGCAATGGAGAATCTGATGCCGAACATGCTTCCGCAGATAGCACCACTGCTAACTCCGAAGATGATCGAGTATATCAAGGCAAACTGAGAACAAAAAGAGAAGGAAAAGGCCATTTGGCCTTTATTTTCTTATTTTATTTTTTAAAATAATCTACTTTGGAATCGGCTTATCAGGCGTTACACCGTAATATTCTGTCCTTGCCTTACCCCATAAACAGCCATTCTTTCCCATGATCTTCAGCTCAAGGTTCTGCAATGACTTGCACAGGCTGTTCCCGGAGCGTGCTCCCTTGCAGATGATGCAATAGTTCTCACAGAAAACAGGTGCCTTTTTCTTATCTGCCATAATGACCTCCGTTATTAGTATACTTCCTGATACACCTTAATGTTTTCCAAACAGAGCCGTATCACATGCTCTATAGTTTGGATTGTACTTCCTTTGCAAATTCCTTTGCCTTCTGCACACGGCTTTCGTCAGGCTGTCCCTTTGTGGCCGGACCCATCTCTCCGAACTTCTTCATCTCGGGGTCATCTGCCTGCAGGAGCATGTCGATCACAGGCTGGGCGAGTTCTCCCTGACAGTCGAATTTACCGAGGACGTTGGCACCGGCGGCTGCCTGCTCGGCTGAACCTGTCCATGAGTGGATTGCCTCAAAGCCTTCGGGGACTGCATGTGTCATGAATATGGCGATATTCTTGCCTGCTGTTTTCTCTGATAAGAAGGTCTTTACCTTGGGCGGAATATCGAACTGCATCACAGGAAAACCTATGAACGCAAGATCGTATCCTTCAAGATCTGATACCTCTGCTATGGGTTTGATCTCCTTTTCCCCTTCAAGTTCGTCATAAATGGCTTCTGCGATCTTCTTTGTGTTTCCGGTCTGGGTCATGTAGGTTACTAGCGTCTTCATCTGAATACCTCTGCTTTTTTGATAATTAGTGTATCTGCTATAGATTTATATAGATAAGCGTCAGGAAAATGTAGTTTTTGGGAAGAGATACAATAAAATGACCTGAAATAAATTTATAAATACCACCAATTTTTTGCTAGCATGCTACTGATTATCACATAACATATATGAATCTAAAATGCATCTTTTAAATAATATATTAGTTCCAAAATTAAATTATCAACTATTTATTTTCATCTAGTACACGAAGGAGAGATCATTTTGGGAAAACACAAAAAAACGGCTCTGTAGAAAACCTATTTCCTATTTAATTTAGACAGTAATCGTTTAAAAAGGATAAAACCCCAAAGTGTTAACTTGCTAGCGAAAACACAAAGGGGATGTTTAGTGTTTTGTCTAATAAGTACTTAAAGTTTGTTGATGCAGCTTTAGCTGCATCAGGAAACTCGCATTTGGAGATATACAGTTGTAAGTATTCCAAGAGGAAGTATACGCAACACCAGCTAATGGCTTTGGTTTTGCTGAAGGAGTATTTGAAAACGGATTATAGAAGTATTGTAGAACTTATTCAATTGATGAATCCAGTTAAGTCCAGAATTGGATTAAAACAAGTTCCACATTATACTACACTTCATAAGTTTGTTAGAAGAATTAAATCTGTTTATTTCAATGGATTATTAAAGCAAACACTTGATCTGTTCTACTCACATGGAGAAAGAATAGAAGTTACTGCTATTGATTCAAGCGGGTTTACAAGTGGTTATTGTAGCTACTATTATTCACTCAGAACAAGGAAAAAACGTAGATCATTTCTTAAAGTAAGTATATCTGTTGATACTGATAAGTTGCTAGTTACTGGTTTTAAGATATCAGGTAAACCTGTTCATGATACAAAACATGCAAAGGCATTGCTGAAGCAATGCCATAGAACTCGAAGATCAAAATACTATCTAATGGATAAAGGATACGATTCAGAAGCCATACATTCACTAACAAGAGAACAACTACAAGCAATTGCTATTATCCCTTTAAGACACAGGAAGAGAAAAAGAATAAAAGGTAAGTTCCGCAGGAAAATGATACAAGAGTTCGATGAAAAACTCTACCATAATAGAAACCTTGTTGAAACTACGTTCTCAGTGCTCAAAAGGAAATATGGTGAAGAAATCAAGGCCAGGAAGTACTGGAATCAGGTTAAAGAGATTAAAATGAAACTAATAGTGCACAACCTTGGCAGGTGTGCCAAGGTTGTCTATGTGATTCAGATGAGGATTTCTACAGAGCCAAAAAAACAATTGTTTTTTTACTGGGACTTTTAATTGCGTTAAGTCTCACAATACCAACAGCAGAAGCTGTGGAGAATAAAACAATCACAGCAATATACGAAAACTTTTCCGATGTTTCGCGATTTCAATTGAATGGAAATGCAACTCAGTATAATAGCAATACATTACGCTTGACTCCAAGCCTAGTAGATCAGCATGGAAGTGCGTTCCTTAAGGACAAAGTCTCTATCGGAAACGATAGTTCATTCAGTACATATTTTACGTTCAAGATTAGTAATCTTGGAGGTAACTATCCTCTCAAAGGAGCCGATGGTCTAGTTTTTGTTATTCAGCCGAATTCAAATGACAAAAGTAGTAGAGGATCGGGGCTTGGATATGAATACATTAATAATAGTATTGGTGTTGAATTCGATACTTATGATAATTCACCTGTAGAGTCAGGGTCAAGCTCGGACGCTGCAGGCAACCATATAGGAGTAAATATTAATGGAAATATAACTTCTTTGAGCATAACAGATCTAGACCCTAATAAAATCAATTTAAGGAGCGATGATGTAAAGCATACTTGGATAGACTATAATTCAAGTACTAACAGTATTGAAGTAAGAATCAACACCACAAATACAAGACCAGACAATCCTCAGTTAATTCATAATTTTGAAGAACAAGGACAGACACTTCGCGAAATCATAGGCTATGAAGAGGCATATATTGGTTTCACAGCAGCTACAGGTGGCGCTTGGGAAAACCATGATATTCTTTCCTGGCATTTCACTAACACATATGATCCTATAGACATAAACACTTATTCTTACAATGAAGCACCAACACAGGTAATCCTTACATCAAATCCCACCAACTATACCACAGCATGTAATGTAACAGCAACTGTGAAAGACGCTAATGGTAATACAGTATCTGACTGGCCGGTCTCATTCTCAGCAACCAACGGTACATTTGATTCAAATACATCAGGCAGCACTGATGCCGAAGGTAATTTCACAGCAGCATTCTCGTATTCTGGAGAAGACATAACCACTATCACAATAAAGGCTACAGCTGAAGGCGGAGCATACGAGGAATATCTTCTTAAAACCGCAAACGAGGCACCTTCAACTCCTGGAGAATTCACTACACCTACAGAGAACCAGATACTTAATGGCGGAGAGACACTTACAGTGGAGTGGGGAACATCAACAGACCCGGAGAATGATGCTGTAAAATATGATCTCTGGTTCTTTAACAGCACGTGGACAAAGATCGAGAATCTGCTGAATACAAACAGCAGCTCATTCACATTACCCGAAGATAATACAGACAACGCAATGTTCCGTGTTTACGCTAATGACACAATGGATAACTCCTCAGCAAGAGATGTTACTTTTACAATAGATTCTACAAAGCCTGTAATCGAGATATCAGGGAATCCAGTCGACTGGCAGAACACCAGTGCAACTATCGACGTAAATATCACTGATCTTACTTCAGTACAGGTCAAATGGGCTGCCGGAGTACAGGATGCAGCTTACTTTAGTTCATCAGGTAATGAAACTAATGACCCACACACATTCACTGTAGCTAACAATGGAAGCTACACTGTGTATGCAAAAGATGCTGCAGGAAACACGAATATCACAGCATTCGATGTCACAAAGATCGATACTGAGAATCCTTCTGTCAGCTTTGGTACAAATGGCAGCAGTACATATGCCACCAGCCATAGTACCACAGTAAGTGCAAGCGATACAGTATCAGGTCTTCAGGAACTTGGATTTGCATGGACCCAGTCAGTTGATGAGACTTCGGTCAGCTCATGGACATCGTTTAACAGTGGCGATACCCTTACAAATGACAGCGTCAGCGGTGACTGGTATCTTCACGTCAGAGCTGTTGACAATGCCAGTAATACTATCCATTCCGTTTCCAATGTGTTCAAGCTGGATAATGAAGCTCCGGCGTATAGCTGGATACAGAAGCCGGTCAGTGCAGATACCGGTGACAATATCACAATCGAGTTGAACGTAACTGACAATGCCGGCATAAGCTTTGCAAACATAACGGTGGATGGTCAGGAGCACCAGATGGATGAAAACTCAGGTAACTATTCCTGGAATATTTCCATTCCTGCCAGTGACTCCGGAACACTTGTAAGCTCAATCGATTTCAACTGTACTTTCACAGATATTGCAGGTAATGTCAATAGCACAGGTGACAATCTAATCAATGTTGCAATCGTGCCTATAGCAGATTTCTCAGCCAATGTTACAAGAGGAACGGAACCACTTGCAGTCAACTTCACCGATAATTCATCCGGACTTGTTGAAAGCTGGTCATGGGACTTCGGGGACGGAAATACATCCGCAGACCAGAATCCGGTTCACATATTTGATTCCGGCAATTTCACGGTGAACCTTACTGTAACAAACACAAACGGAAGCTCATCCTCTCTGATGAACATAAGAGCCGCACCGGAACCTGAGTACACATTAACACCTGAGGATGCGGAGCAGATATCACTCTATGGGGACGAGATTAACTTCAGCATAAGCAGCACACTGCTCTCAAGCTTTGAATGGTTCATTGACGGCACTCCGTTAAATGGTGCAGGAGTGACGACTGATGCCAGCACAGATGATTCATCCAACAGCTCATACTGTAACATCAATACCAGCCAGTACTTCAATCAGGATGACTACTATATGGGCATCTACAATATCTCTGTCAGCGTCAGCAACCAGAGTATTGGAAGAACAGACAACTCTTCATGGGAGTGGACAGTAACAAGATCCTCTTCCGCAAGCAACAATGATGATATCGCTTTTATCATCAACCAGTCTGCAAACGTAACAACTTCAGGCAATGAGTCACAGGTGGTTTTCAACACTACTGACGATTCAAGGACAGATAATGATGGAATTCATGGAAGTATTATTGCAATATCTTTCAATACCACAAACGAAAGTACCGGTATCCTGACAAAGATCGAATTCCTCAACAGATCCAGTATCAACGTAACAGACTCCGGATTTTCAGCTGATTCCGTGTACCAGTACTTTGACATAAGTTTCAACAACGAAACCCTGGTAAACAACGGTAGTGACAGGAACATCGAGTTCAGAGTTCTGAACGAACGTAGCGGAAAGGTTCTGGTAAAAAGTTCTGTCAGGCTCAGGCACTGGTCAAACCCTGCATGGGAAGCTTATACACCTGAGTTCACCAGAAACGATGGAACATATTCATACTTTACTGTCAGAAACCTTTCAGGATTCTCCCCATTCACAATTACATGTGATTACGAGCAAGTATCTTCGGGCACAAATACAGATGACGGCATGCCATGGTATCTTAAGAAGATGCTGTTGGGAATCGGCTCAGAAGAGGAGATTTCCGAAACAGAAACAGCGGCCAATACGGGCAGTGAATCCGAGGACAGCGTTGTCTTTGATGATAGCGATGAAGTAAAAACAGTTGAGGGAAATGTAGCGGCCGAATCTGAAGATACAGGAGATTCAGAAGATGACAATAGTACCGGGATGCCTTTCGGAATAGTGGCAGTTCTTGCACTAGCAGCATCTGCAGCTGTTTTCCTGAGAAATAAAGGAGGAAGAGATAAGCTTTAAACTTAGATTAAATCACGTGTTAGTGGTCTATAAGACCATTTTTTTACTTTTCTTATTTTTAGGTCAACTTTACCGCTTTGTTTTTGTTTATATTAAATCAGCTTTTAAAGATAATACTGCGTTTCAAATCATCAGAACAACCGGATAATTAGAAATATCAACAGACAGATAAGAATAGGGTAGCGAATCCTATAATCATTCAATCAGAATCACGCGGAGGAACAATATGGGTTTATTCGACAGAATGGGAACAGTGGTCAAAGCGAAGATGAACAAACTGGTCAACCGTATGGAAGACCCCAGGGAGACACTGGATTACTCTTATGAGAAACAACTAGAGATGCTCCAGAATGTCAAACGGGGAGTGGCTGATGTCACAACCTCGAAGAAGAGATTGCAACTGCAGCGTTCAAAGCTCCAGAAGAGCATCGACAAGCTCGACAGCCAGGCAAAGGATGCAATAAAGGCTGACAGAGAGGATCTTGCAAGAATGGCACTTGAGAGAAAAGCCGCCCTGAACACTCAGGTGGAAGATCTTGACATACAGATAGCGCAGCTTGAAAAGGAACAGGAGAAACTGGTTGCGGCCGAGAAACGCTTATCCACAAAGGTGGAGATGTTCAGGACACGCAAGGAAACGATCAAAGCGAGATACTCATCTGCCGAAGCCCAGGTCAAGATCAACGAATCCGTTTCCGGTATTGGAGAGGAGATGGCTGATGTGGGTATGGCTATCGACAGGGCGGAGAACAAAACAGAAGAGATGCAGGCACGTGCCTCTGCCATTGACGAACTACTGGAATCAGGGACACTGGATGACCTGACAAGCAGCGGTGACGACATCGACCGGGAACTTTCAAAGATGCATGCACAGACCGGAGTGGATGCGGAACTTGCTAAACTCAAGGAAGAGGTGAAGAAATGATCATAAGAATTGCTGAGGAAGGACAGTATGAGGTTCCTGGCAGCCTCCTGGACGAACTTAACATCATTGATAACAGAATAGTGGATCTGGTAGCAAAGGAAAAAGAAGAGGAATATACAACTGAGCTCTCAAAGCTCATCGGGATGATCCGCTCCAATGGAAAAAAACTTGATGATAGCGAACTCAAGGAATCCGATATCATTGTCCCACCGGATGACCTGACACTTAAAGAAGCAAGGGAGATCTTTACAGGGGATGGCCTGATCGAGGACTGAAAAGGCAAAAACAGATCAAAGTCCGGATATCAGAATGGCATTCCCCAGAGGGGATACCATTTCTCCACATTTTTTTCAATTGGTAGCTCGTTTTCCATTAAGGACTTAAGTCTCATTTCCATTGAGTTGTCCCTTTTGTGACCTTCCAGAGGTACGAAAGGATAGTATCCGTCCTGTTTGAAATTATAAATCCAGTAAACAGGACCTTTGCTCTCAAAACGATAGACAGCGCAGAGCAATTGCTCTCCGAATCCCTGTTCTATCAAAGTCTGGGAAACCATATGGATATTGGTCACAAGGTCCTCGAAATCCTCATCCTTCAGGATTACCCACAGGAAATTGTACTCGTCCTTCTCAAGCCGAAAAGAGGTACCTGTTTCCTGTGTACTGTATTTCAAAAGACCCTCGATCTCATCCCTGGCAGTCTCATACTTTGACATCTCCATTGGCTTGAAACATATACCTGCCGAACTCGAGGGCTCCAGACGGAGGTCCAACTCCATTGTCACCACTGCAGTTGATATTGCAAAGAGCCGGTCAGTTTTGGCTTCAGGAAGACTGCCCCTGCCAAGCAGGGAATTGAACACATCTATCAGGCCCATCAGAGTTCAAGCTCCCTCTGAATTTTTTCAAGTGCAGCTATCCTCTTCTCGACGGACGGGTGAGTAGAGAGCAGATTCATCATCGAACCGGATACTGCCGGTATGATGAAGAAGGCATTCATTCCTTCCACCTTGCGCAGATCATCATTTGGAATGCGCGGCATTACGTCACTTATCTTCAGCAATGCGGAAGTGAGATTTGAGGGTGTGCCGGTTATGATCGCAGAGCCCCGGTCAGCAGCAAATTCCCTGTACCGGGACAGAGCGCGTATCAGCAGGAAACTCACAAGCCAGACCGCAATAGACACAAGCCACACTGCGATTATGCCGCCTGAATCTCTCCTGTTTCCGCCTCCATAGCCTCCGAAGTATATGCTGTATCTCACGAAGTAGAAAGCGATTGTCGAGATGAAACTGGCTATTGTAAGTATTGTCATATCCCTGTTCTTGACATGACTGAGCTCATGGGCAAGTACCGCCTCCAGTTCTCCCTGGTTTAGCCTGTCCATAAGTCCGGTGGTGACCGCCACAACCGCACTGCTGGGACTCTTTCCTGTTGCAAAGGCATTCGGGACCTGTGTATTGACAACTGCGATCTTTGGCTTCGGAAGATCTGCTATGGCACACAGGCGGGTAATTGTCTGGTGAAGGTTCGGAGCCTCGGCTTCTGAAACCACCTTGGCGTTCATGCTCCAGAGTACGAGCCTGTCGGAGTAATAATACTGTATACCCATGAACAGAGCTATGAAAAGTAGCATGAACAGAGGCGGGGCACCTGAAGACCAGAGGAATGCAAGGAAGAAAAGGTAAACTGCCGCAAGCAGGAACATCGTGAGCAACATCCTTCCTTCAAGTCCAATATCCCGTTTCCATTTTACCATAAGAGACCCCTTCATACAATGCTAACTTTAATGTATGCTTTCATCTTTTATTAAAGGAACTTAAGCAAATATAGTTTCTTATTGCAGCAAGAGGAAGCCGTAAATGCAGAAACCAGCCATATCACAGCAATATACTATTTATACTAGGAGAGCGTTAATGGGGATACTTTTTTGTGACTTTATCACAATTGATAAAATCATTCACTGAACACGTTAGTAGTATACACCGTAAAATCTACCTTTGAATTATGAGAATACAGCCATGTCTCTGAGCAATATAATCATAAAAGGCGCGAAGGAACATAATCTTAAAGAACTTGACCTGACACTTCCACGTGATAAACTGATAGTGATCACCGGACTCAGTGGCTCAGGAAAATCGTCACTTGCTTTTGATACGATCTACGCCGAAGGGCAGAGAAGATATGTGGAATCGCTTTCGGCATATGCCCGGCAGTTCCTGGGGCTTATGGAAAAACCCGATGTCGAATACATCGAAGGTCTGTCACCTGCAATATCAATAGAGCAGAAGACCACAAGTAAGAACCCGAGATCCACAGTGGGGACCGTTACCGAGATCTATGACTATCTCAGGCTGCTCTATGCAAGGATAGGTATCAGACACTGTCCCGAATGTGGCCGCATAATCGAGACTCAGAGCGTTGACCAGATAATCGACAGTATAATGAAACTTCCCGAGGGTACGAAGATACACGTGCTTGCACCTGTTGTCAGGGAAAGGAAAGGAGAATACAGGAAGCTGCTTGCTGACCTGCTGGCAGAGGGTTTCACACGTGTACGCATCGACGGGGAAGTGTACACACTTGAGGAAGCACAGGATATAGAACTGGAACGCTATGTCAAGCACAATATAGAGATACTTGTGGACAGGTTAGTGATAAAAGAGGGCGTCGAGGAGCGACTTGCTGACTCCGTTGAAGCCGCACTTGAGAAGAGTGGCGGTACCCTGACAGTTCAAGTCCTTGAAGGAGAAGAGCTGACCTTCAGCGAGAATCTTGCATGCTCCGAGTGTGGCATCGGTTTTGAGGAAATGGAACCTGCCGCATTCTCGTTCAACAGCCCGCAGGGAGCATGTCCCGAATGTCACGGACTCGGAACTTCTATGGAGTTCGATCCGGACTTGATAGTTCCTGATAGGACCCTTACACTGCGTGAAGGGGCAGTTGAGCCCTGGAGCGGAAAGAGCAAGGACGGCTACCACATGCAATCCCTGGAATCACTGGCAAACCACATGGGATTCTCAATGGATGTGCCATTCCAGGACCTTGACCCTGAAGTACAGGAAATAATATTCTACGGCAGTGACAAACGCATACCATTCGTACACAAAGGCAGGAACGGTGGCATGTGGAGACATACCGGCAGGTTCAAGGGAGTTATCGCAAACCTGTCAAAGATCTTCGAGAAAACCGATTCAGAGAGCAGCAAAGACAGGATGCGACGGTATATCAGCACAAAGCCCTGTCATGTATGTGATGGAAACAGGCTGAAGCCCGCAAGTCTTGCTGTCAGAGTCAACGGTTCCAACATTATCGAAGTCACGAAAATGTCCGTGGAAGAAAGCCTGCATTTCTTCCAGCTGACCGAGACAAAGCTTGATGAGCGTGAGTACACCATTGCACGCCTCATACTAAAAGAGATAAAGTCAAGACTTGGTTTCCTTATGGATGTGGGGCTTGATTACCTCAGCCTCAGCAGGTCGGCTGCAACACTTTCAGGAGGCGAGGCACAACGTATCAGGCTTGCGACCCAGATCGGCTCAAGTCTTATGGGTGTACTGTATATTCTGGACGAGCCAAGCATCGGCCTGCACCAGAGAGACAATCTGCGACTCATCAATACCCTGAAACATCTCAGGGATATAGGCAATACCGTGCTTGTGGTGGAACACGATGAAGAGACCATCTGCAGCTCGGACCATGTTGTGGACATGGGACCCGGAGCCGGTATCCACGGCGGGGATATAGTTGCCGAAGGTACCCCGGATGAGATAAAAACCAATTCTGCTTCACTTACGGGAAAGTACCTGAGTGGAAAACTGGCAATTGAAATACCTGATAAACGACGCAAGCCTGAGAACAGCCTTGTGCTCTACGGTGCCAGAGAGAACAACCTGAAGGGCATCGATGTGCAATTCCCACTTGGAGTACTTGTATGTGTCACAGGTGTATCGGGATCAGGCAAGAGTACACTTATCAACGAGACACTTAACAAGGTACTTGCCAAGAAGCTCAACCGTGCAAGGGAGATTCCCGGCAAATATAAGGATATAGACGGGCTCGAGAATGTTGACAAGGTCATAACCATAGACCAGTCGCCAATTGGAAGAACACCGCGGTCGAACCCTGCAACTTACACTAACCTCTTTACACCGATCAGAGAACTCTTTGCACAGACAAAGATGTCACGGACTCGTGGCTACAAACCGGGACGTTTCAGTTTCAATGTCCGTGGTGGCAGGTGTGAGGCATGCAAGGGTGACGGAATAATCACCATTGAAATGCATTTCCTGCCCGATGTCTACGTACCCTGTGAGGTCTGCCACGGTAAACGCTACAACCGTGAGACCCTGGAAGTGACCTACAAAGACAGGAACATCGCCGAGGTGCTGGACATGACAGTGGAGGAAGCCCTTGAGTTCTTCGAGAACATACCGTCCGTCAGCCGCAAACTGCAAACTCTCTACGATGTAGGTCTGGGTTACATCAAACTTGGCCAATCGTCCACGACACTTTCCGGTGGAGAGGCCCAAAGGGTGAAACTGGCAACAGAGCTGAGTAAGCGTTCCACGGGTAAGACCGTCTACATACTGGACGAACCCACCACCGGACTGCATTTTGATGATGTCAAGAAACTCCTTGAAGTGCTCCAGAGACTTGTGGAAGGTGGAAATACAGTCATTGTGATCGAACATAATCTAGATGTGATCAAAACAGCCGACTGGATTATCGATCTCGGACCGGAAGGTGGAGACAAAGGCGGCGAGGTTATCGCAGAAGGTACACCCGAGGGAGTTGCAAAAAGCGATTTTTCCTATACCGGGAAGTTCTTGAAAAAAATGCTTGCAAAGTGAATCCTTACAAATTGAATGATGAGTGTGGGCTGCGATATCAGTCCATTTCATCAATCATATGCTGGAAAAGTAATTTTTCTTATCCGCAACGAACCTGTCATAAGAATAGCCATCTGTAAACTCCTGTATCGAAAGCATAGAATTGAATATGTCTTCCAGATAATCACCTGCCTCCCTTGTGCTCATACTTCCACCACCTCCGCAAGAATATGTCTGCCAATCCGTGGCTTCAAAGCGGTTTTTGATACAAGATCTACCCTTACTCCAAGAGCATCAGATAATTCCAGTTCCAACCTCACGTATTCCAGAAGGCTGACAGGCTTACTGAATTCCACAAGTACATCCAGATCACTTTGAGGGGTTTGTTCATTGCGTATGTACGAGCCAAACACCCCAAGATACTTGATAGAATACTTTTTTTGTAGTTTCGGCAGCATTTCACCCAGTTGCCTGATGTATTGGTCTTTATCCATATAGGAGATTCCTGAATTCATACCGGTTTAACTCCGTTATAGGAAGAAATAGACATACTACCTTATTTTTCTTATCCAATAAGGCAGAAAAATCTGTATTGCAAGATTACTTCAGATCCGAATCCTGCGTATGCTATTCTCATCTTAAAGAAACATAGATGCGTTGCCTATTATATACATCAAAACACCACTATCAAAATAAGAGCTATGGGAAGCTCATAAATTACAGCGGGGTAAAATAAATGACAGGAAGAGAGTGTAATTTATCGTTAGATGAACTCCTGAAACTTGAAGGCGTGGCAGCGGCAGGCATTTTCAGTGAGGAAGGCAAACTCGTTGATTATAAGTCCGAAATGAAGATGCCGGAAGAGATGGCAGACATGACATCAAAGTTCTGCGGTACCGTGAACATGATGTTTGATGCTCTGGCCACTGCCTATACAAAGCTCTATCAGGTGAACTGGGTACCACAACACAACTGGATGTACAGCGGTGGAGACTGGATAATTATTGTTTCAGGCACCAGGGGTGTGTTTGTGGAGAGCGAGAAGGCAGATGTTGAGAAGATAATCAAAGCACTTGGATTATGCTGAACACAGCAGATAAGCTGAACAACAGATAAGACTGGAAAGCCTCAGGATAACAGACCCGTAAGTCTTTTTTAGCACTGAAGTCAAGCGTTAAAGATAATAGAGATAGTCTTAGTTAATAAGATGAAAATATCTCTAATTAAGGGGAGTTATAAATGAGTTCAAAAGATAATCTTGAAGCAGCATTTACCGGCGAATCGATGGCAAACAGAAGATATCTGGCTTTTGCTAAAAAAGCTGATTCCGAAGGATATCCTCAGATAGCCAAACTCTTCAGGGCAGCAGCGGCTGCAGAAACAGTTCATGCCCACAACCATCTTCAGCGCATGGGTGGGGTCGGAACCACAATGGACAACCTGAAAGAGGCCATCGGCGGTGAGAAATACGAGTTTGAGACGATGTACCCCGAGTTCATCGAAGAAGCAAAGAAGGAAGAGGACAACAGGGCCCTCTGGAGCTTCGAGGTTGCAAACAAAGTCGAGAAAGTTCATGCCAGGTTGTTTGAAAAGGCACTTGAAGAGATCGGCAGCAATTCAGAGACCGATTACTATGTGTGCAGTGTTTGCGGACATACCCATGAAGGCAAGCCTGAAGGCAACTGCCCGGTATGCGGAGCACCTGAATCAAAATTCGATAAAGTAGACTGAAAACTTTGTTTCATTAAATAAATCTAAAACAGTTCCTGTACTGAAATCTGTACAGGTAACTTTTTCTATAAAATTAAGGAAAAACGGGGGTAAATAGTCCCCGATATCAGTTATTTTTTAGTTTCTTCACAAGCATCTCGACCTGCTCCACAGCAGTGCCGATATACCTGTCAGGGTCCACGAGATTTACGATATCATCCTCGCTCAGGTAATTGGCAACATCAGGATTTGCCATCAGGACTTCCTTGAAGTGCTTGCCTGATTCATGGGCTTCCATTGCACTTGAGCGTACGAGCTCATGAGCTTCCTGGCGACCCACACCTCTTTTTGCAAGTTCTATCATCACAGCCTCACCCATATTCAGTCCCCTGAGCAGGTCCAGATTGCGACGGATGTTCTCGGGATAGAACCTGAGATTCTCGATCACACCGATACCCAGCTTGATTATGTGGTCTGTCAGGACACAGGCTTCGGGGAAGACTATCCTTTCACATGAGGAATTGGTCAGGTCACGCTCGTCCCAGAGAGTATTGTTCAACAGTTCCGGTTCGACCATTGCACGCACGATCCTTGCAAGCCCGCATATCTGCTCGGACTTGATAGGGTTTCTCTTATGTGGCATGGTTGACGATCCCACCTGCTTCTTTCTAAAGCTCTCCTCAACTTCTGCGATTTCGCTTCTCTGCAGGGAGCGTATTTCTACAGCTATCTTATCAAGAGTTGTCACGGTATTGGCCATCCACATGACAAACTCAGCATGGCGATCTCTCTGGATGATCTGATTGGAAACATCCACAGAACCGATCTCGAGATATTCCATTACACGTTTCTGGACCTCGATACCATCCTTGCCGAATGCTGCCTGGGTTCCCACTGCCCCGCTCATCTGTCCTACAAGCAGGCGCGGTTTGAGCTGTTCCAGACGCTCGATGTGGCGTGCGACCTCGGATGCCCATATGGCAAAACGCAGACCGTAGGTGGTCGGGACACCGATCTGCCCGTGAGTTCTTCCGGCACAGACCAGGTGCTTGTGTTCGTCTGCCTGCACCAATAAGACGTCCAGAAGCTTCTGCATCCTGTCCTCAATTATCTTTACAGCTTCCTTGAGCTGCAGCCCTGTTGCGGTATCCAGCATGTCGTTGGAGGTGGCACCGAAATGCACCCATTTACCGGCATCTTCCTCACATTTCTCAGAAATGGCAAGCACAACCGCCATCATATCATGGTGAATCTCATTTTCGATCTCATTTACCCTTTCAAGTTCCACCGTGCCAATGCTTGCTTCAATTATGTCTGCCGCTTCCTTGGGGATAAGGCCGATATCGGCTTCTGCCTTTGCAAGTGCAGCTTCAACAGTCATGATCTTCTCAAGCCTGTTCGCCTCACTCCAGACAAACTTCATTTCCTCGGTTCCGTAACGATATTCGATTGGATGGATTGCCATTATTAAGATCTCCATATGGTATTACTATAGTATCACAATCACAATACTATCATCAAGTGAATGAGTCTTGCTATTATCCGTATCTGATAAATAGGCTTTGAACGTCAGAGAGCAAAAAAAAGAAATAGATAAGTGATTGGTGTCTGAAGAGATCAGACATCAACAACATCTGCTGTTCTGGGGAAATCTCCCTTGAAATTCAGATTCCCGGCCTCTACTTCCAGGGTCTCTATATTCAACCCCGGCATCTTTACAAGATGCGAGTTGATGAGGTTTTCAAGCTCCTGTTCTCCCTGCACCGTACTGCTTTCAGGTATCGGCAACAGGCCCACTTTTGCACTGGAGATATCCACCTGAATTGAGCTGTCATCTGCCTTTTCAAAACTACCTTCAGCATAAACAGGACCTCTGAAATTATAACACATCTCGTTCAGATCTATATAGGCAGACATCTGTGCCTGGTTATTTTTTCCGAGTTTGAGCTGTATGTCCTTGAGAGGACCATCATTATTAGTTGCCTGAAGATACGAACTGAGCTGGGAGCTTGAAAGGCTCAGGTCCATGGGAGAAGTATCGGAATATTGAATGTTGCTTGTGAGTGTATAAGCTGAGACCGGATCGTTCAATGTGACACCCTGTTCTTCAATAAGCTCATCAAATATCACAGGGTTCACTTCCACACCCAGATCTACTGCTTCGTCCGTTCCCATCAGTTCTGTCGTCCTGGAACATATACCATACCTGAAGCTGCAGCAAGAGATAGAATTACAAAAAGAATCGCTGCAAACGCTACAACAATTATCTTAATCCCGGGATTTTAACAATTTTTGTGTTTTGTATCATCGTTATTAGAGACCATCCGGTTCACTCCTTTAAGGATCCACCATTTTAGAAAAAAAAGGGTCACAGTTCAGGTTTAAAAGCATTGTTATCTACTTATGAAATAAAATTATAAGAGTTTGTATGATTTTAACTTGTAAATATTAATGTAAAAACACCGATTATTATAAATATAAGCTAGTAGGAAAAAGGAAAGACGTTTCATATAACCGTTCCAATAAGATAAAAAGATGGTGAAAACTATGGAAGAAACGAATTTTGGCAGGATTTTCAAAAAAGCAGTTAGAAACTGTGTGCGGGTGATCTGAAATGGCCCTTGACACAGGAGATACTGCCTTTATAATTATTTGTACAGCTCTTGTAATGCTTATGACACCCGGTGTGGGACTTTTCTACGGAGGAATGGTACGCAAGAAGAACATTATCTCCATGATCGCAATGTCTTTTATCGCCTTTGCAATCGTAAGTATTCAGTGGGTACTTTTCGGATATTCGCTTTCATTCGGGACAGATATCGGAGGATTTATAGGAGGACTGAACTTCCTGGGACTTCAGGGTGTGGGACTTGATGGCGAAGGAATACCGGATATGCTTTTCATGGTGTTCCAGCTTGTGTTCGCTGGAGTCACACTCGCAATTCTGACATCAGGCGTCGCAGGACGTATCAAGCTGAGTTCATTCATCGTACTTGGGTTACTCTGGACAACTCTCGTATATGATCCCCTGGCTCACTGGGCATGGGGAGGCGGCTGGGCAGGCGAGCTTGGTGCCCTTGACTTTGCAGGAGGAACCGTGGTTCACATCAGTTCTGGATTCGGTGCCCTTGCCCTGGCAATGGTCATCGGAAACCGTGCAGGCTTTGGAAAATACAGCATGGAAGCGGAGAATATTTCCACTACTTTGCTCGGTGGGGCACTGCTGTGGTTCGGTTGGTTTGGATTCAATGCAGGAAGTGCACTCGCAGCAGACGGACTTGCTGTCAACGCTCTTGTGGTCACGAATATATCAGCAGCCGCCGGTGCAATAACCTGGATGCTGGCAGCCTGGATCAAAGGTAAGCCAAGTTCCCTGGGTATGATCAGTGGAGCTGTTGCAGGTCTTGTGGCCATAACCCCTGCATCAGGATTTGTCGGACCCATGTCAGCCATACTTATCGGTGGTTTTGCAGGAGTACTCTGTTTCAGTGCACTACTGTTCCGTGAACGCAGAGGTCTTGATGAAAGTCTTGATGCCTGGGCTGTACACGGCATGGGCGGATTCTGGGGTGCAATCGCAACAGGTATCTTTGCAAGTGCAGCTATAGGAGGAGTAGACGGCCTTATCTACGGAAACGTAAATCAGTTCCTCATACAGGTACTTGACGCATCCGTTGCCATGATATACGCATTTGTTGTGACCTTCATACTGGCAAAGATAGTTGACAAGGTCATGGGACTGCGTGTAACCGAAGAAGAGGAATACGTAGGACTGGATATTTCCCAGCATGGAGAATCCACAACAGCCTGAGGTGATGATAGTGAAAAGAGTAATAGCAGTTATCAGACCCGAGAAACTCGAAGACGTAAAGTCGGCACTGGAAGAGAAAGGTTACTTTGCAATGACAGTGCATGAAGTAAAGGGCCGTGGTGCACAGAAAGGAATCTGTCTCCAGTACAGGGGAAAGCAGATCAAAGTGGATATGATCCCAAAGACTGAGATCGAGATGGTCGTAGGCGACGAGGATGTACGTCCTATAATAGATCTTATCCGCAAGAATGCACGCACCGGCAAGTTCGGAGACGGGAAGATATTCGTATCTCCTGTGGAGATCGTTGCGGGCATCAGGACAGACGAAGAGATAGTATCGTAAATTTAACATGTGGGTGAAAACCCACAAACCTATCTTTTTTACAGCATACACATATATTCCAGATGGAATATAGATTCCATAGGAAAAATACATATTTTATAAAGCAGAATAATTTCTGCATACATTAATGAAGGTGTCACAATCAAGACAATAGTAGACTTACATTCACACACGACATTTTCCGATGGTGATATGCAACCCGGGGAACTGGTGGGGTATGCTTCAGAACTGGGGTTGAAGGCATTAAGTATCACGGACCATGATACTGTGGAAGGTCTTGACATTGCTGAAAAGGAATGTGAAGGCAGAGGAATTGAATTCATACCGGGTATAGAATTTACCACAAAACTTGACATCCCACAAATGGAATTACATATTCTCGGTTATGGTTTTGACAGGGAGGACACGGAGCTTCTCAAAAAAACAGATGAAGCCAGGAACAATGCCTTCAAATATGCCAGAAAGGTATGTTCTATGCTGGAATCCTACGACTGGACAATCGATTACTCAGTACTTGAAAACGCCAGCGGGATATTAACAAAACACGACATCTGTACATCTGTTCTTAAAGGCGACATAACTAACTACGATTTCCATAACGAGTGGCTGGGTGAAAATTCAAGGTTCTATGTTGAAATAGAAAAATTCAAAGCCGAGGAAGCTATCAGAACAATACATGAAGCAGGTGGAAAGGCAATCTGTGCACACCTGTTAAGGAGTCTGGACATGTTTGGAAGTACGCAGATGCTGTCCACTGTAGCCGGGTCATTGATCCATGGCGGCATTGACGGATTTGAAGTATTCTATGGTAACAGTACAAAGAAACAGATAGAAACTATGTATAATATCTGCAGGAAACATGATCTTCTGATGACAGGGGGCTCTGACTTTCACGGGCATGCAAGAAAGGGTCGCTGCTCACTTGGAGGATACAACACATACGGAATCAATTACAACCAGCAGAGACTGATCGACATGCTCCGCATAAAAAGAACCGGCATCGGATCATTTACGGAATCCGCAAACAAAGAGCGTGTCCTGCAAAAAGTATAAGGAAATCTATTTCAAGGTACATACCAGTCAAGCGGGATCACCGCTTCGTCATTCTTTTTCTTTTCAGCCATTATAGGATAGCCTGTATCAACATCCTCCAGGAGTTGCACGATCAACCCGCAGCTTTCACCTTTCAGAATATACTGGACCACACTTGCTTTTGTTTCCACAGGAGCACCCTTTGATCCCCATTCGGGTATTCTGATTTTTATTACATCACCGATATTCGGAGGAAGCATGTCTTTGAATTTTTCAACCTTACGGAGCTCAAGTGGATATCCTGTTCCCTCAAGATTGTTTTCAACCTCATGCAAATCCAGCTCCAGAGCAGCAGCTATTTCCTCATTGGAATAACCCTGCTCATAAAGAAAGCCGGTTGATCCTTTTTTCATATGATCAAGATCGGAATACAGGACCGGACGCGTTCTGCACATCTCTTTCATTTTTTCTATTTTTTCACTATCAAATTCATTTGCCATTATCTAGCTCCTGCAAGTCATAGATTGAACCTTGCTACCTGTTCCTGATTGAACACCTGACTCAAACCAGTCAAGAATGGAGAACATCAGAGATGCAGATCCTTTGACAAAATCTTGTTTTGAAATTATAGCATCCTCATTCTGGATATACCGATCATCCACAAGATCGTTCCTGCAGTTTTCCACCAGATCATGAATACTTTTTTCGTCAGTCTCAGGATGAAACTGTACAGCAAGCACATTAGCACCATAAATAAAGCCCTGTTCCCTGCATGCGTCACTTTCAAACAGACGGATGGCTTTTTCGGGAAGTTCAAAGGTATCACCATGCCACTGGAATGCAGTGAACTCATCGGGAAAGCCGGAAAGCAGACCAGCTACTTCATATTTCCCTGTCAATCTTACTTTATGCCAGCCTATCTCCTTATATCTGTTTTGTGTTACCTTCGAGCCAAGTATTTCAGCAAGCATCTGTGCCCCGAAGCAGATACCAAAAACTGATTTACCAGTATCGAGACATTTTTTCACGAATTCCTTCTCCGGTTTCAGCCAGGAAAAACTGTCTTCCTGGTATACGCTCATAAGACCTCCCATTATAACAAGCAGATCAAATTCATCCGGGTCGGGAAAGGTATCACCCGCATATGGCATACTCTTTGAAAGGGTATGACCTCTGCTCAGGACCCACTGATTGATATTACCTAAAGTCTCGAATTCAAGATGCTGTAAACAATGTATCCTCATTGCAATCCACTCGTATCCATAATCAGCAGCATTTTAAACACTTTTTGGACATTTACCTATATTACTCAGTACAAAAGTACTCTCCCTCGAACCGGAACTTCCGGTAGATCTCACAATCCTTACAAAGGCATCCTGCTTTCTTACCAAAGGCCGGACTTTTGCCCTTTGAACAGAACATGTACTTCCCTTTTTCAGGATACGAGGGGCATGAAGGACATCTGCAGCCCTTTGAATGATGATAGGAAGTGCAAACTCCGAAATATTTTCCCTGTTTATCAGACACGAATATCCTCCTCAGTATTCATACAACGAACTGTCCTTTCTGCCAGTCGTTTATAATCCTGATGGCAGTTCTTGTTTCGTCAATCTCTCCTTTTTTCTTCAGGAAATTGTTGCGCTTGCCTATAGCCTCAAGGGATTCATAGACATCCAGGTCCCCTATATCGACCTTATAGAATGATTCCAGTTCAGCTTTGTTCTCAGAGCACATGACTTCTATTATCTTCATCGCCACACCGACAGTATCCTTTAAGTGAGTGGCATCTTTTATGCCCAGAAGACCCTGCATAATCTCGTCGAACTCATTTGAGGGAATTACCCCCGGAGTGTCGATGAACTTGATACGGGAACCTGCATTTACATGTTGCACACCCTTTGTGTGGCCTGATATAGAAGAGGTTCCTGCCTTATGTTTTCCACTTACACCGTTGATTACCGAGGATTTGCCCGTATTGGGATAGCCAAGGCAGCCTACAAGGATATCACGATCCATGATTGTGGAAGCCTCCACAACTTCCAGGATCTTGTGTCGCAGGATGGTCGTGCCGAACCTGTCTTTCCCTGATACGAATACTGCAGGGACAAACTTTGAAAACCTACTTTTTGTCTTTTCAAGTTTCTCTTTTGAAACAAGGTCACATTTATTGAGAACGATAATGAAGGGTTTATCTGCGCGAATTATTTGCTCTTCGACATAATTGTTTCTAGTCTCGTCAGGAAAGCGGGCATCAACTACTTCCAGAAGTATGTCTGCCCGCCTGATCACATCCATGACCAATGCCCGATAACTTGCCATGATGTTGCTATACAGTCAGAGAATATAGAAGTATTGCAGTTAAACGACTGGGCAGTACAAATGTTTATCACGCAGGCTTGCAGATTATTGATGGAGTTTAATAGCATGAAATCCATTTCCATTGATCCCCAGACATGTACGAATTGTGGCACCTGCATGGAAATATGTCCACTGAGCCTGATCATCCCGGGCAGTGAGGGCATGCCTTTCATGCCGGACGAAGTGGGAGCGTATTGCACGAAATGTGGCAATTGTGAAGCTTTTTGTCCTGAAGGTGCGATTACACCTCAATTTAAAACCACACACCCAATAATATCTGAAGATGACGTGCATGCAATTACGCCCGGTCAAATGGGAGTCTACATGCGGCAACGTCGATCAATTCGTAATTACAAAGACAGGATGGCAGACAGGGAAACGATAGAGGAGATTCTTGATATAGTCCGCTACTCACCATCGGCAATGAATAACCAGCCCGTACACTGGCTTATTATCCATGACCCTGATGAAGTGCGCAAGCTTACACGCCTTAGCATCGAATGGATGCGTAAAATCCATGACAGTGAGCAAATGCACCCACTGAAGCCCGTGGTGCCTTCACTCATTGAAGCCTACGAAGCCGGAAAGGATCCCATATGTCGCGGAGCACCACATGTAGCAATAGCACACGCCGCCGAGGCAAACCCCATGGCTTTTACGGACAGCATAATAGCCCTTTCATGGTTTGAGCTTGTAGCCCCGGCATTTGATCTGGGGACCTGCTGGGCAGGATTTCTGAAAATGGCTGCATCAGAACATGAGCCACTTATTAAGGAACTGGACCTGCCCGAAGGACATGTAGTCCAGTATGCAATGATGTTTGGATATCCGAAGTACAAAGTACAGAACATACCCGGAAGAGAACCTGCCAGAATAAGCTGGAAGTAAACACATTACAGGAGAATAAATCCATATGAAAACGATATTAAATGAAAACTGTGAAAGATGTCCGAATATGTCAGGCGGACAATGCCAGAGCATAGAACAGGTATATTCCATCCTGAAAGAAGATCCTGAGCAATCCATTAACCCGGATTATGAAAACTATGCGCAACTATTTACCGAATGTAAGGAATTTCCCTGTAAGCAGATAAAACTCGGACCGATAAGTTGCAGCTACTGCCCTTATCTCGAGGGCAAGGCTTACTAATCACTATTTAGTTCTGTCCCGTTGCATACCTTTCAGCTCTTTTTTTATTTTACAAATACTGTTGAGGATGAGAACATAGCAATAACGATTGCTGTGGCCTTAAATTGACATTACAAATTATAACACATGTATATTATTTATTTTAGATAAAATATCAATATGTTTAAATGTCATTAAATCCTGAAATAATTGATAATTGTTACAAAATGCAATTAAGATCTGGAGGGGTGATCTATCGGAGATGTGTGCAGATAATGAAAAAACCCTTACTTGATGTTATATTCGCATCCGAGAAGAGAAAGAACGTGCTGCTGCTTCTTGGCAGCGGACCCAAAAAGATGGAGACCATACTCGACCATCTAAAAACCACCAGGCCCGCATTATTGCCTCAAACAAGGATACTGGAAGACCATCATCTAATAACCCAGTTTGATGATATTTACCAGCTGACAACTATAGGAAAGCTGCTGATAAGACAGGTCGAGCCACTTTTGCTTACCGTTGATGTCCTGGACGAGGATATTGATTACTGGGGAAGCCGTAAGCTGGATTTTCTTCCCGAGCACCTTCTGGAAAGGATCGGTGAGCTTTCAGACAGCATGATAACAGAACCTGAATCCATGGATATACATGACATAAACCATGAATTCTATGAGAGGTCTCTGGATTCTAAAAATGTATACTTTATCTGCAGATTCGTATATCCGAACTTTGGACAACTGGGCAAGGAATGGATAAAGAACAGAACGAATGTATCAATCATTGTTGATAAAGGATTACTGGAGAAAATAAGGGATAGTTATGCAGATGTGTTCAGAACTTTCATAAAAAGCGGTTATGTCAAACTCTTTCTATATCCGGAAGAGATCCGGTTTATGAAATTCGGTCTGACGGATAGTGCATTCTTTTTACTTTTATTTAACCAGAATATAAGATACGATAATAAATATCTTCTGAGTTTCAGTCAGAGTTCACTGGAATGGGCAAAAGAACTCTTTGAACATTACTGTAAAGAATCTACACCAGTACCAGTAGAAGATATTTGAGAGAGAGAGAGAACTCAGGCTAAAACAATAATTCGTAAAATTGATGGTGCGGGAGGTGTGATTCGAACACACGAACTCCTACGAGACTAGGCCCTGAACCTAGCGCCTTTGGCCTGGCTGGGCAACTCCCGCAAAGTGAATGCTGTTTAGTAGTGCTTTTTCTAGTTAAAGTTTGTGTTTGAAAAAGCAATTCAGCACATTAATTTCAACAGCAGAGCCTTCTGGGCATGCAGGCGGTTCTCAGCCTGGTCGAAAACCACGGAATGAGGACCATCCATGACATCCGCAGAGATCTCCTCGCCACGATGTGCCGGAAGGCAGTGCATTACTATTACATCCTGCATTGCAAGATCCACCAGTTCTGAATTGATCTGGTATGGCATGAGTTCCTTCAGACGTTTTTCACGCTCATCCTCATCGCCCATGGAAATCCACACATCGGTGTACAGAATATCCGCATCCTTTGCAGCTTCTGCGGGATCCTGAGTTATCGTGACCTTGCCACCCAGTTTCCTTGCCTGCTCCACTATATCCTCATCAGGCTCGTATCCGGCCGGACATGCCACTGAAATCTCCATACCCACCAGTGCACATCCGAGTATTGCGGAATTACAGACATTGTTACCATCACCAATCCAGGCATATTTAAGACCCTGGAGCCTGTTCTTGTATTCACGTATGGTCAGCAGGTCAGCGAGTATCTGGCATGGGTGTTCAAGATCCGAAAGAGCATTTACAACAGGTACAGCTGAATGCTCGGCAAGTTCCTTCACCGTATCATGACTGTAAACCCTGGCAACTATACAGTACAGATACCTTGAAAGCACAGCAGCAGTATCTGCCACGGTCTCACCTCTGCCAAGTTGCATATCCCTGGTGTTAAGATATAATGCATGACCTCCAAGGTCCGACATGGCGACCTCAAAGGAAACCCTGGTACGTGTGGATGATTTCTCAAATATCATCCCCATACTCTTATTCTTGAGAAGGTCCGTAACCTTTCCCTTCAGGCGCTTTTCTTTCATATCCGCTGCCATGTCAAGCAATTCGATTATCTCTTCATGGGAAAGATCGGTCATCGATAGCAGGTGCTTCATGGTATCATTCCGTAAATCATGTAATCAGTTTCCGCGTATCGCCTTCATATGGTCGATACGTCTCTGTATAAGATCCTTTTTACCTATATCCCGCCTTGAATGCAGGTCACCGCTTATGTTCTCAAGCGCGTTCTGGGCGATCTCCTCAGCCCCGGCAATTGAGTCGGCCATACCTACAACGGCCACAGCCCTGGATCCGGTGGTGTAGACCTTGTTGTCCTTTTCATAAACACTTGAATAGAATAACAATGCATCGCCGATATCACCCACAACTACTTCCCGGTCTTTCGTAGGGTTGTCCGGATATCCTGCGGGAACGGCATATTTACATACGGTGGCTTTTCCGCTGAACTTTACATCCAGTTTGTCAAGGGTTCCGGTAACCATTGCAGAGAGCACATCCACATAATCGGTTTCAAGAAGCGGAAGTACGTTCATTGCCTCCGGATCACCGAAACGGGCATTGAATTCGATCACCTTCGGGCCATTGGCAGTTATCATGAACTGGCCATAGAGGGTTCCTTTGTAACCCACGCCTGTAACTTTTTTCAGTGCGGCCACTGTATCCTTCATGATCTGTTTTGCCTGGATGACATCATCCTCGATCAGGAAAGGCAGCAATTCACCCGGTGCATTGTATGAGCCCATGCCACCCGTGTTGGGACCAAGGTCACTTTCAAAGGCACGCTTATGGTCCTGTACTGTGGGCATGAAAGCAAGATGTTCACCGTCAACAAATGCCTGAAGTGTAAATTCCTCACCCTTAAGGTTCTCCTCGACAACTACACGATCCCCGGAAAGAAGACCTGCGGCATATTCTTTGGCTGCATCGATATCAGGAAGCTGGTCACCCATGACCTTAACACCTTTTCCGCCGGTAAGACCCGCAGGTTTGATGGCAACATCGCCGAGCTTTTCGATAAAAGCAAACATCGCTTCCTTTTCATTAAAGACCTCGAACTCAGGGCAGCCTGCAATATTGTTATCCTTCATGAAATTACGCGCCCATGCCTTGTTGAACTCGATCTCTGCAACTGCCTTTTTCGGACCTGCGGTACTGATACCCGCATCCTCGAGCGCATCGGCAAGCCCTGCTGCAAGAGGAGCCTCCGGACCTATCACTGCTATCTGGATATTGTTCCTGACAGCAAACTCAACTACCTTCTCCACATTGGTTTCCTTCTCCAGAAGGAAATCCTCACATAAGTGTGCAATTCCGGGGTTCTTCTTGGACATCACTGCATAGATATAAGGGTCTTTCCTGCTCCTTGCGAGCGCTGCTGTTATGGCGTGCTCCCTTCCGCCGCCACCGACTACTAGAATGTTCATGCCTTAAGACCTCGTTTTAAAAATATTGATATCAAACGTTTAATAATAACCTGCCAGATGCCAGAATGTGATTTCTTTACCTTATTGCTTAGTAGGAATTAGAATAGCACAAAGTTCAATTTCTTAAAATAAATAATTTACCATTTTACTTACAGGACTATTGCGAGGATGAAACGAGTTCACCTGCCCTGACAAGGGGAATAAGCCGTACATCCATGGAATCCAGGTTTTCAGATGCGCCGGATTCACGGTCCACTACAGTCACCACAGCTTCCACTATCGCACCTTCTGAACGAATCGCCTTAATGGCATCACTGACAGAGCCCCCGCTTGTGGTTACATCCTCAAGCAGCACAATCCTGGAGCCTTCCCGGACATCGCCGACAAAACGACCGCCAGTCCCATAACTTTTATCGGACTTGCGTATCAGCACCAGAGGAAGTCCTGATTCAAGGGATACTGCAGTTGCCAGCGGAACACTGCCAAGCACGACCCCGCCCACAGCATCCGCATGCATCCCGCGGATGACCGTGCTGGCTTCCCTTGCAATCTTTTTCAGGGTCACCGGATCCGTACTCGCCTTTTTGATGTCCACATAATAACTGCTTTTCTTTCCGGAAGCAAGTGTAAAATCTCCGAACCTGACAGCCCCGCATTCTTTCAGGGCATTTATAAGTGACTGTTTGCTATTCAAGGATTCCTGCATGATAAACACAACTCTGAATAAGTTCCATCTATAATTTCGATCTATCTGGTTCCAGTTACTAGGTTGATGTCGAATATAAGTCTCACCATTTAATTTCATATCCTGCCTGATAAAAGTAACATATCACCACGGTTCCTTTTTCACACCGATAAGATATCCTATTACATTGGTCACAAAATGCAGCAACGGAGTGATTATCAGCACCGCAAGGATAACCTGATAGGTGAAATTCTCAGAAAACCATACAGGGGAGGCAAGATATGTTAGCAGCCATGCTCCCAGCACAAAATCAAGCTGGTCTATCACCGGCAGGGGAGCACCTCTTTTGAAACCAATTCTTCGCTTGAAAAAGCTCATGAACATGTCACCGAAAAGAGAACCGAAGGCAAGTGTAAAGAGGACCACAAGAGCACCGGGAAGTTCTCCGAATGAGGGTAGCTCAACCCCGAATAAGAAATCGTTGATTGTCAGGTAATATGTCTGAAGCAGGCCAAGAAGCATTCCGCATATGGTTCCTGCCAGAAGTCCCCTGTAGGTCTTCCCGTCACCGAGTATCCGGCGCCCGTCTCCAAGCTTTCTGCCACCATCAATTGGCTTACCACCACCAAATACAGCAGCAGTCGAGTTAGGGATGTAGGCCGGAAGCATAAGCCACATCGCAGTAAGCACAATATCGATCATATTAATCATAACTCGTTTTAAATAATAATCCAATGCTCTGCATGAGAGCATAACCAATATATAAATTGTCGCAATATCCAACTCAGACTTTAGATATATATATCTTGTAGACATTGGCAGGAAAGAGATGAAAGGTAAAAAACCTCTTCTTACATCAAAGAACACAATGTTTGCCACTGTGCTTGTATTCCTGCTGCTGGCAACAATAATCATGATGGGAATGATCACCCCCCTTATCGCAAAACTCACAACCGGAGTGGAGGTCAGCCTTGAACCCGATTATTTTAACAACAGGACAGCTTTACCTACCGCTGCGCTGGTACTCTTACTCAGCACCTGTCTTCTTGTGGGATACATGGGACAGAAGAACACACTTGTAGTGGTAGGTGGTTATGCTTTACTATCAGTTTTCTTTGCCATCATATCGCCTTTCGGAAATCTTCCAATTGACGTATCCGTCCCTATCATCTCTGTTGCCCTGATGGCGACGATCTATAAGATCGGAAAAGCCCTCGGCAGAGATTCATTCCGGGGAAAGGCACGCGGTGTGAGTGCACACCTGATACACCTGGGGATACTGTTCATACTACTCGGCATCGTGCTTAGCTCGAACATGAAAGTAGAAGGAACAGGCGTGGCATCCCTGGAAGAAGTTGCCCATTTTGAAGGACAGGATTACGTACTCAGGATCACAGGCATGGATTCTTCGTACAGGGGAGAAGCATATCAGCAATATCCCGGATCATCCTATGTTACCCGGATCGACTTTGACATCTACAAGAGAGGAGAATACTTCCGGGAGGGTGAGATGGAATATATCACTGACTTCAAGTGGGGACAGAGCTACACCACGACTTATATCCACAGAGGACTCACGGAAGAGCTGTTCATTGCTCCCAGGGTAGTTGACCTTCAGGAAGGCAGAACAGACATCTATATGCGGACCGTACCCTTCATAAATTTCCTCTGGGGTGGTATGTATCTCATGGTCATCGGAATCGTCCTTCTCCTGATAAGCGACCGTCACAAAGACGGCAGGCTAAAACAGGAAAATGAGAAGAAAAAGACAAAGGGAGCCAGAAAATGAATTTTGGAATGATACTCATCTGGCTTGCGTTCATCACAGCTCTGGGAGCCACGGCATATTCTCTCTTGAAGATAAGGACCGACAGGCAGAAATTCGGTATGCTCTCAAAGAAACTGGAGATCGCATGTGCCGTAACAGTGACACTGGCAATGCTTACACTTATTTTACAGTTACTCTCCGTGAATGCATCCTATGACTATGTGTTCAGCCACTCAAGCACTGATCTTGCCTGGTATTACAGGATATCGGCATTATGGGCCGGCCAGGAAGGATCAATGCTGCTCTGGGCCTGGGCAATAACGATGATACTTCTTGTGGTCCAGTATACCGGCTCAACAAAGCAGCTTGCAGGTACCCGGTTGATGGACCTTACCAGGATGACATCCCTTGGAATCACATCAGTCTTACTGCTGTTACTGGTTTTGAAGAACCCCTTTGCAGCATACCATGTAGTTCAGGATGTCGGGGTTGAGCTGACAAACTGGAATCCCTTTGTCACACTCTATGATGTGGCATACGGCCAGGGCATGAACCCCCTGCTCCGCAACCCCTGGATGGCAGTACACCCACCTGTACTTTTCCTGGGATATGCCGCATTCACGATACCCTTTGCAGCAGCAATTGCAAACCTTGTCATAAAGGATGAGAGATGGACGGATATAGCAAGGGACTGGATGCGTGTGGCATGGCTTTTCCTTACACTGGGAATCGGCCTTGGCGGTTTCTGGGCATATGAAGTACTTGGATGGGGAGCATGGTACTGGACCTGGGATCCCGTGGAAACCTCGTCACTCATTCCCTGGATCACAGCCACCGCTTTCCTGCATGCAAGAACACGTGCAACTTACGGAGAATACCAGTTCCTTGCACCCCTGCTTGCGGTACTCTCGTTCATACTGGTGATATTCGCAACCTTTGTTACCAGAAGCGGAATGTGGGCATCGGTTCATTCATGGCAGGATTTCAGCCTTGAGGGACTGGTAATAGCTATCTTCCTTGTGGTATTGACAGGCAGCAGTGTGGTCCTGCTTGCAAGAAGGTACTTTGAGGATGAGGAATAACCCTCAGACTCTACTACTGCTTTTATTTCATTTTTTATTCTTTGACAGCAGATACATTGATCCTTCTGAAAGCCTCAAAATAAGTACCATCTGACTGTAGAGCAGCCTCTTTTGCCTTTTCAATCACCATGTCCCTGAAAAGAGCGGAGTTATCTTCCGGCAAAGCATTCATGAAAGGAACCAGACTTGGCTGCTCGATCCAGCCTGCAAACGATTGTTCATCAGGGAAATAACGGTCTGCATCTTCCATCCAGACCCTGTACTCCCTGAATCCTGCTGAGGACAGGATTTCTTCATAACTTTCTGCATGAGGCATATACCACGGCCATTCAAAATCATGCACGATCTCCCCGAACACACTACTATCCATGGATTCCTTCAGTATTCTTATAAGTGTAGGACAGTTGCCCTCTCCTGCGAACTGCATCCTTAGAATACCATTAGGTTTGAGAGAAGCATGTATTTTATGCAGCACACTATTATGATCTTTAATCCAGTGCATGGCCGCATTGGAGAATACAATATCGAATTCCTCTTTGAAGTTTATGTCATTGATATCCGACAGCAGGAATTCCATGTTCTCAAGCTTATGGAAGCGGGCTCTTTCAAGCATCGAATGGGAACTGTCAACCCCGACGACCCTTCCTTCGGGCACTCTTTCAGCAAGGGCTTTCGTGATCAGGCCATTCCCACAACCCAGATCGAGTATATGCTCCGAACCCTTAAGTCCAAGCTCTTCAATGACTTTCTCGCCCCATTCTTTCTGATGTAAAGAAGAACTCTCATACTTCTTACCATCAAAACCGCATCCCATAGAATTAGCGGCCTCCCTGGTCCTTCTCAGTAAAATCTTCAGTTTTCAGTTTGCCATTCTCCTCGATGAGAACTTCGATCTTCCTCTCAGCCCTGGCCAGTTTGCTGTTGCATATTCTTGCAAGCTTCATACCCTTTTCAAACAACTCAAGGCTTTCATCAAGAAGCAACTGGCCCCTTTCCAGCCTGTCAACCAGAGATTCAAGCTGATCCAGTGATTCCTCGAAACTCGTATCATCACAGATCTCTTCATCCCCGCCTTCCTGGCCTTCTCCGGTATCTTCAGGTTTTTTCATTGTACCTTCCTTTTACAGTTACATTAAACATGATCATCAGAAATTCCTTCCACTTTACACCGGATCTTCCCGTCACTGACTATAACACCGATATCATCACCTTCGGATACATCCTCTCTGCTGCGAATAACTTTATTGTCTTCTGTCCGGATCGCAATGCCGTATCCTCGCTCCAGTGTTTTGAGAGGACTCACTGCATTCAGCCGTCCTGCAAGACCACAGAGCTGGTTTTGTTTTGACTCTATTATCCTTTCGGAAAGCCGCCCCATCCTGAGCGTCAGCTCATCCACTCTCTGAGAGTTCTGGCGCAGAAAATCGTTCAGCTTTTCCGGCTCGATCCTGCTGCAAAGGTAGTCAAGCCTGTCCGAATAGTCTGAGACCGAACGTATTGCAGCCTGTTCCATACGCTGCGAAAGTGACAGGACATGTCTTTTCAGATCCATGCTGTCAGGTACTGCCAGCTCCGCTGCAGCAGAAGGTGTCGGAGCCCTGAGATCCGCGGTAAAATCAGCAATAGTATAGTCGGTCTCATGACCCACTGCGGATATTATCGGAACCCGGGATTTCGCAATTGCCCTTGCAACCACTTCCTCATTGAAGGACCACAGATCTTCCAGAGAGCCTCCGCCTCTTCCGAGAATTATCACATCCACATCTGTCCGGTTGAGCCACTCGATGGAAGATACAATACTTGCAGAGGACATCTCACCCTGAACGATGGTCGGAGCCAGGAGTACATCAACAGGATACCTGCGTCTGAGCACGTTCAGGATGTCATGTATGGCAGCTCCCGTAGCAGATGTGGTAACCCCGATCTTGAGCGGATACTTAGGGATAGGCTGTTTGCGGGACACATCGAACAGACCTTCGTCCTGTAATCTTATCCGGAGTTGCTCATATGCTTTATATAACTCACCTATACCGTCCGGTCGCATATCAAGAACCCGGAGCTGGTACTGTCCCCGGACCGTGTAGACATCCAGCGAGCCGAATATCAGCACGCGCATGGAGGATTCGGGATCGAATTTCAGGGATCTGTTAGTTGATCGGAAACTGACACAGTTTAGCTGGCTTCCTTTGTCCTTCAGCGTGAAATAGAAGTGCCCGGAGCTATGTTTGGTAAGGTTGGAGATCTCACCCCTAACCCATATCTGACCCAGCTGCGGATCATTTACCAGCAATTGCCTGATGTGATCGTTTAACTGTGATACCGTATAGATTCCCATTCTTGTACTCCGGCTGTTTTGAGAATGTTGTAATGCTATTATATTCTGAAGGAAGCTGTGTGAAAGTATTGTATTAACATTTATATTAAGCGTTCCCGGATTTTTGTACACTCTGTAAATAATAACATATTCAATAAAATAATCGTCAAACCAAATTCGCAAACTTTTAATATTTTATCATATTTGTTTTCAAAACTTTATTATGGAGATTAAAAAGTGATGCCAGAAGGATCTGATACTATAATACAACCCACCCCAAAAGAACAGGATACGGAAATAGTATCCTGTAATGATACAGTATCCCCGTCTCCGGCAAAGAGAACTTTAATACCTCACAGAATCAGAGAAATCAGATTCGGAGACTTGATAGGAAGTATCAGTTCCAGAATATCCCTGTCAAAAGACCGGAAAAAAGAAGATGATATTGAGTGTCCTTACAGGATAAGGTCATCCAGAAGACACAGGACGATAATACTGAATTGCAGTGAATGTACCTTTGGATCCAGTTTTGAGAGTGAAAATTGCAGGAAGAGCATATTCAGAATACTAAGAAAAGAGCCGGCGGCTGACAGGCTCGTATTATCAAGACTTTATGAAAGAGACTATGAAGGCAGGGACCTGGATTCGATCTATGCTCTGGCACATTTGTATGAGAGATTAAATGCATATTCCACCGCAGAACTTGTTGACACTTGCTGTCCGGATGATACCATCAGTAAAAGATGTGAAAACTATCGCAGAGAACTGCTGGATACCATCATAGAAAGTTCGGAATCTGACCCATTGAAAGCCTGTGCAATTACGGAGAAGTGTACAGAGCGATTCGGACTGAACAATAAGCTCTATGGAGAATATACTGAATGTGATAGCTGTCTGCTGGGATTCATCGATGCCCTGGAAGAAATGAACCATTACACGATGGATATCCGAAGAAAGTTAAATGCAGATATCACAGACCCGGAAAAACCGGAATACGAACGATACCTGCGGTCCTATGTCAGGCCTCCCTTCTCCACTTCGAGGATATATACGGAACCTCCCGAGAATACCGTTTTCCTTGAATGCTACGATATCAGTCACGGAGATGAAAGATCCCTACCTGTTTCCATCTACCAGCTAACAGACCGCCCCGAGAAAATGTACATCATAAACCCGGTGGAATATTTTCTGGAATCAGATGATCTGGAAATCCTGGAAGCTGTCAGAAAGAAGATGATCCGCCACCGTCCAAAGGACCTTCACTTCGCAAACCCTGCAAATTCAAGGAACTATTTCAGGTTGCTCGGAAAGCGTTTACTGGCAGAGGAAGCCGAAATAAACAGAAGCAAGCTTGAGCCGTCCAGATCGAAACTCTATTCTGATATTCTGGTCAAGTACACAACAGGACTGGGGATACTCGAGGACCTGCTAGCGGATGACAGGATCACCGATGTATATGTCAACGCGCCTGCGGACCGGAATCCTGTTCATGTTGTTATGGACGGCGAGGAATGCATAAGTAACATCTTTCTGTCACAGGAAGACATGGACTCCATGGTCTCCAGACTTAGATCCATAAGCGGTCGCCCCTTTGGAGAAGCAACACCTGTACTGGAGATGTTCCTCAAGGACTACGATGTAAGGGTATCGGTAATAGGCGACCCATTGAGTGCAAAGGGAATAGCATATGCCTTCAGGAAACATGCCAGTGATCCCTGGACACTGCCACGGCTCATCAACACAGGATCCATATCCCCGCTTGCTGCGGGAATGCTTAGTTTTCTGATGGACGGGCAGGCATCCGTACTTGTTGCAGGTGGAGTCGGTGCCGGCAAGACATCGCTATTGAGTGCAATGCTACTTGAGATTCCCCAGAAATACAGGATACTTACAATCGAGGATACACCTGAGATTCCCATAGAGGATCTGCAGGATCTCGGCTGGAAGGTGCAGGGACTCAACTCACAGTCGGCTATCGTCAAGTATGGTATTGAGATCGAACCATCCACGGCTCTGCGTGCTTCCCTGAGACTGGGTAGCTCCTCCCTTGTTATGGGAGAGGTAAGAGGACCTGAGGTTGCGGTCCTGTATGAGGCAATGCAGGTTGGTGCTGCCGGCAATTCCGTTATCGGAACCATACACGGGTCCTCGGCCAGGTCGGTGTATGAAAGAATAGTACATACACTGGAAGTACCTCCCGCATCGTTCAAATCAACGGATGCGGTCATCGTATGCAGCAATACCCGCATTTCCGGGAGTATGAGCTCAAAACGCAGGGTCATTCAGATATCCGAAGTGAACAGGAGCTGGGATGAGGATGACATGGACACCGTGTTTTCCGATATATTCAGATACGACGCCTCTGCGGATTCGCTGCTTCCTGAGGATATACTGGACAGGGGCCAGTCCGCCCTGATAGCAAAGATCGCGGACAAATGGGAGATCACCATAGACCAGGCATTGAGCCATATACAGTTGCGGGCAAAGATCAAAGGACTTCTGGCAGAATACGGAAAAACAGATCCTTTCTTTGTCAGGGCTTCCACAGTTAGCGCATGTAACAATATGTTATGGCTGCTGATGGATGAAGAGGTATCCCTCAATGGCGGAGCCAACCTTCAGAGGATGTACAGCAGATGGCTGGACTGGTTCAGGGAGTTTGCACTGGACAATTCTTCCCTTTCAAATGATACGTCTGAACAGGAGGCTCTGGCCAGGACCCAGGGAATAATAGCAGGTGATCTTTCTGAGCAATGCTGAGAACTGGTATTATAATGGCTGTAAGTATACTTTCAGTCATTTCAGCTGGCTTATACAGGACATTGCCGGTTTCAGAAGAAGATCCGAAAAAGCAGTAAGCGAAGAGTACAGGAACTCGATAATATACACAGGATTCGACCTTGAACCATATGAGACTGCCTTCTTTTCCTACTTTGTTGCCGGTTCTATGCTGATATTGATACTCGCGATCGACTTTATCATATTCAGACTCATAAGCTTTGAATCCGCAACAATAAAAATAACCATTGTACTGAGTTTATTGATACCGATAATTGCACTTGCATATCTCAGCGAATACATCAAGATATACGCAAGGTGGATGAAGGTCAGCTCGCTCGGGGATATGCCCGAGATACTCAGCTATATGGTCATGTCCATGAAGATCGTACCGAACATGGAAGTTGCCATACGATTTGCTGCGGAACATTCCACAAGACCCCTGGCAAAGGACCTGAGGAAGATGTTATGGAACCTGCATGTCAGGGAATACAAGGGCATGGAAGATGCAATGATAGGATTTGCGGAGATATGGGGCAGGAACAGTGAGTATTTCAAAAGATCACTTCACCTGGTCAAGAGCTCAACAAGCGAGCCCGACGAGGCACAGAGAATCATTACCCTGAACAGGGCACTTGATATAGTCCTGGAAAGTACGAAAAGGCTGATGGAGACCTTTGCCTCGAAACTGAAGAATCCCACATATATCCTCTACTCGGTTTTTATCCTAATACCACTTGCACTTGTAGCCCTGATGCCAGCCATAACAGTGGTCGGTATTCGCTTCGGGATAGGGACGCTTGTGGCACTATATAACATAATACTTCCTCTGCTCACTTTCGGATATGCTGAGTATATACTGCTGCAAAGGCCGGCCACATTTGTTCCCCAGAGCATACCGGACAGCCATCCGGAACTCAGGCACATAAGAAAGAAAAAGACACTGGCGATGGTCATTTCAATCTGCATGGGCGTACTCATAGCATCTTCCGGGTATCTCTGGAACTTAATCGGAAATCCCGGCAATATCATAAGCACGGCAACACTTGAAGGAATCCTGCCATCAGGTCTGCTGGTAATACTGGGTTTTGTTTTTGCAGTTTCATTTTACCTGAATACGAGTTACATGCCATACAAGAAAATAAGGGATGAGATCAGGAGAATGGAATCCGAGTTCTCGGACGCGCTCTTTGTCCTGGGAAGGAGAATATCCGAGGGAAGGGCAACAGAAGAAGCCTTCATGCATGCTGCCAGTACGATGCAGGGCTCAGAGATAGCAACGGCATTTGAAAGGATCTCCCTGAATCTCATTAGTGTAAGAGCCGACATACTTACTGCAATATTCGACGATGAGATCGGCGCCTTCAGGGATATCTACTCGGATCGAATACGAACTACCATGATGCTCTTTGTTGAGAGCGCTCACAAGAGTCACGAGGCTGCAGGTGTTGCCGTGGTCAAGCTTGCAGACCACCTGAAGGAACTCCAGGACGTGGAGCTGAATATCAAGCAATCACTCTATGATATGACATCCACCATGAGGTCCACAGCAGCCATATTCGCACCACTTATCGCAGGTGTTACAATGGCACTTTCGGAAGTTATCACAAAGATACTCCAGAATATATCGAACAGCATCTCACGCCTTCCTGCTGACATGATACCCGGATCTGCCCAGATCTCACCTGCAAACCTTGAACAATCCATCCCTTCGGACCTGTTCATGCTCTCGATCGGTGTGTACCTGATATTGATCACGGTCATACTTACACGCTTTGCAGGGACCATCGAGTATGGAGGCGACAGGGACCGATTAATGTACGATCTCGGACAGGTACTTCCCATCTCAGCTATTGTTTTCACGCTGTCCACTGTGGTGTCAAGAATAATATTCAGGGGACTTGTGTGATTTGGAATCACCTTCCGCAAGCTTAAATATTCAATAGCCTCTTTTTTAAAAGGGAGTTACATTCATGAAACAATCAATAGGAGCTAAACCACTTGCATTCCCGGCCCCGGCATGGGTGATCGGTACGTATGATATGTTCGGAAAACCTGACGCTGCAACCGTCGCGTGGGGAGGGATC